>DASUON010000098.1:0-8186 GCA_036276615.1 Burkholderiaceae bacterium | reverse complement strand
TTGCCCGCACCGAGGCCCGCTACAAAGCCCTGCTGCAAGCGGCAGACGAACACCGCCGGGGCGACTTGGATGGGCGCGGCAACCTCACACAGGCCGGGCTGGTCGATGTTGGCCAAAAAAAATCGTTCCGCAAGGTCCGCTCGATGTCGCTGGGGCAGGTGTGTTCCCCTTCGACGCGGTTGGTGTCGTACTGCGCAAGGTGAAGGGGCTGAACCTGCCCGCCCTGTGGACAACCCTGTCGCCAAAAACCCCACAACCCCCCGCTTGTCCACAGCCTGGCGCGCTGTCCGCGGTTTGTGCCCAAAACCGGAACAACCGCAAAGCATGGCTGGACACACGGTTATCCGTTTCACAAGCCGTTGTTTGCCTTGAAGAAAAGTGACTTGTCCACTGAAACGCCCGGGCCTCTACGACTACGACTAATTTGAAATAGAAACCTTAGAGAAGAATGCAAGGGATGACTTCTTCGCCTCCTTTGCCCTGGAAAGCGCTGCGTGTGGTGGCCGTGTTGTCGTTGGCGGCTGCGGTGTCTTTGGGCATCAGCCGGTTTGCCTATGGCCTGTTGCTGCCGCCCATGCGGGCAGACCTGGGCTGGAGCTACACCCTGGCCGGGGCCATGAACACGGCCAACGCCACGGGTTACCTGTTGGGTGCGCTGATGGCCCCGTGGCTGATGCGCCGCTTCACCCCGGCCCGGGTGTTGTTGTGGGGTTCGGCCTTGGCGGCGGTGTTCATGGCGGCCAGTGGTTTTTTTGACCAGGCCGTGCCTTTGCTGGTGCAGCGCCTGTTGGCCGGGGTGGCCAGTGCCTGGGTGTTTGTGGCGGGTGGTTTGTTGGCGGCCCGTTTGGGCAGTGAACACGCCAGCCATGCGGGGTTGTTGTTGGGGGTGTTTTACGGCGGCGTGGGTTGGGGCATTGCCTTGTCCGCCGTGGTGGTGCCGGTGGTGCTGGCCGCGCATGCACACCAGGCGCACGGGTGGGCCTGGGCTTGGTGGTGGCTGGCCTTGGCGTGTGGCGTGGCCACCTTGTGTCTGGTGTGGCCGGTGCGGTTTTTCAATAAAAAAGCAGGTCTACCGCTTTCAAATAAAGCGCAAGCAGCTATCAATTCAGTAGCTACTCAACCTCCCCTGCGCTGGGTCCGCCTGTGGGCGGCATTGGCGGGTTATGCCTGTTTTGGCGTGGGTTACATCGGCTACATGACCTTTGTGATTGCCCTGCTGCGCAACTGGGGCACCACGGTGGACGACGTGACCGTGTTCTACGCCCTGCTGGGCCTGGCGGTGGTGGCCTCGTCGCGCCTGTGGGCGGGTTTGCTGGACCGGGCCAAGGGTGGGGGTGCCTTGGCGCTGTTGAACGCGCTGCTGGGCGTGGCCACGGTGTTGCCCGCGGTGGCCACGGCCTGGCCTTGGATGCTGGTGTCCGGGCTGATGTTTGGCGGGGTGTTTTTGTCGGTGGTGGCGTCCACCACGGCGCTGGTGCGGCACAACCTGCCGGTGGCGCAGTGGCCTGCGGGCATCAGCGCATTCACCATCGTGTTTGCGGCGGGGCAGATCGTGGGGCCGTCGGTGGTGGGGTGGATTGCCGATGGGGCCGGGGGCCTGGAGAGGGGCCTGCTGGTGTCTGCGGTGGTGCTGTGGCTGGGGGCGCTGTTGGCGTGGCGGCAGAAACCCCTGGCGGGGGTCTGACCTCGCGCCCATTCACATACAGGCGGGGGTACATTTTTGGTTTTTTGAGCCTCGAGAAGGAAGCTGACCATGTCCCCACTGAACACCCCGTTGACGGTGTTGAAACCCCTGGCCGCGCTGGTGGTGCTGTTGCCCGTGTTGTCCGCCTGCACATCCGCCCCGTCTGGCAGTGCCCAGACGCCTGAGCCCACCTGGGTGGCGCAAGCCCGCGATGCGGCCCTGTCCGTGCCCCCGAAGTTGGTGGGGCGGTTGACTTCGGTCATCAGCCAGTCGGGCCCGGCCGAGGCCATTCGCGTGTGCCAGGAAGAAGCGCCCAAGATGGCCCAGGCGGCGTCAGAGAAAACAGGCTGGCAGATCCGCCGTGTGAGCCTGAAGAACCGCAATCCCAAGGCCGTGCCCGACGCCTGGGAACAAGACACCCTGGCCCTGTTCGACCGCCAGCAGGCCCAAGGCACCGACCCGGCCGAGCTGGAGCGCTGGACGGTCAGCACCGAAAATGGCACCACCGTGCGCCGCTACATGAAGGCGCTGCCCACGGCCAGCCTGTGCATCCAATGCCATGGCAGTGCCGACAAGCTGGGCCCAGGGGTGGCCGAACGCCTGGGCGCGCTCTACCCCCAAGACAAGGCCACGGGCTACACCGTGGGCCAGATCCGTGGGGCCATGACCTTGAAGCAGGTGGTCAAGCCCTGAGGGCTGGCCCTGGGGGGCGTCTTGATCTGGCATGGCCTGGCCCGCACATGGGGGCCTGAATGCGCCCGGCACCCGAGTCGGGCATGATGACCAGCCTTGAAAGGAGACTCCCATGAGCCTGGGTGACTTTGCATACGCCAACCACGGCAACTGTTTTTTGGCGGCGCCCCCGCTGGCCAACCGACCCCACGCCCCGTTTGTGGTGGCCGGTGTCCCGTTTGATGGGGCGGTGACCCACCGGCCCGGCGCCCGTTTCGGTCCCGAGGCCATTCGCCGTGCCAGCCTGATGTTGTGCGATGGCATCCACCCGGTGTTCAACGTGTCGCCCCTGCCTTATTTGGCCGATGCCGGGGACATGCGGCTGCCCAACGCCTCGCCCCTGCCCGAGGTGCGCGGCCACATTGCGGCCCAGGCCGCCAGCCTGATGGCACACCACCATGTGGTGTGCCTGGGGGGTGACCATTCCGTCACCCTGGCCTTGCTCAAGGCCGCCCAGGCCCGCCATGGCCAGCCTTTGGCGGTGGTGCACTTTGACGCGCATTGCGACACCTGGACCGACCACTTTGGCGAACCCTCGGGCCACGGCACCTGGACCTACGAGGCCATTCAGCAAGGGCTGATCAGCGCCACCCACACGGTGCAGATCGGCCTGCGCTCCAGCGGCGTGCGTGAGGCGCGTGAGTACGTGAAGGACCAGGGCGGGCTGATCTACACCGCCCGCGACCTGCGGGGCCGCGACGGCGAGGCCCTGGCCGGGGTGGTGGAGGCCATTCGTGAGCGCATTGGCAACCGCCCGTGTTACCTGACGCTGGACATCGACTGCCTGGACCCCGCCTTTGCCCCCGGCACCGGCACGCCCGAGCCCGGTGGCATGACCAGCTCGCAGGTGCTGACGCTTCTGGAAGGCATGGCCCCGCTCAACTGGGTGGGCATGGATTGCGTGGAGGTGGCCCCGGCCTACGACCACGCCGAGCTGACCAGCAACGCCGCCGCCCATTTTGTGTGGACCTACCTGGCCGGGCAGGCGGCCCGCCACCTGTCGGCCATGGCGCCTGCGGCCCTGGGCCTGGACCAGCCGCAGCGTTTGCCGCCCGCCTGAGCGCGTTTGCTGCGGGTTTGTGGCCCGCTTGATGGGTGGACCCGCGCTCAGGGCGCGGGCAGCTGCTGCAACCACGTGTCGCACGGCATGGGCCGTGCGAAGTGGTAGCCCTGGAAGGTGTGGCAGCCCAGTTGCTGCAGCAGGTCGGCCTGGGCCTGGGTTTCGATGCCTTCGGCCACGGTGCGCAGCTTCAGCGCCTGCGCCATGGACACGATGATGCCCACCAGGGTGGTGTCGTTGGCGTCATCGGGCAGGTGGGCGGTGAAGGAGCGGTCGATCTTCAGCTCGGCCAGGGGCAGTTTCTTCAGGTAGCTCAGGCTGGAGTAGCCGGTGCCGAAGTCGTCGATGGAAAACTGCACCCCCAGCGCGGCCACCTGGGCCAGGGTTTGCACGGCATCGATCTGGTCGGACAGCAGCACCGATTCGGTGATTTCCAGCACCAGCCGGTCGGCTGGCACCCCCTTGCGTTGCAACAGCGCCTGGAGCTTGGTGGCAAACGCCGGTTCTTCCAGTTGGCGCAGGCTGACGTTGACCGACAGCGCAATGTCGATGTGGCGGGCCGACAGCGCCAGGGCCAGGTCGCAGGCCTGGTCCAGCACCCAGTCGCCCAACGGGACGATGAGGCCGGTTTTTTCCGCGGCGGCAATGAACACATCGGGCGGCACGGTGCCATGGGTGGGGTCGGTCCAGCGGCACAGCAGCTCGGCCCCTTTCAGTTGCCCGTGGTTGTCCACCTGGGGTTGCACGGCAAGGGTGAGCGATTGGTTCAGCAGCGCCAGTTCCAGGTCGTGTTCCAACTGGGCCTGTTGCCACAGTTCACGCAGCATGAGCTTGTCGTACACGGCCACCTGGTTGCGGCCAGCAGCGCGGCTGTGTGACAGGGCAATGGCCGCTTCCTGCAGGGCGGTGTTGACGGTCAGGTCGAGTGTGTCGAGCAGGCGCAGACCGATGTTGATGCAGACCTTGAAATCGCCCACGCCTGGCACCTTGACCGGTTCTTGCATGCTGTGTTGCAGTTGCTGGGCGCATTGCAAGGCGTGCTCACGGCAAGACGTGACGGACCCTGCGGGAAAACGCGCCAGCACGATGAATTCTGCCCCGTTGGAGCGCACCAGCAGCGACGGGTGGTGCACCAGACCCTGGAGACGTTTGGCCACTTCGATCAGGTAGGCATCGCCCAAGGTGGGGCCGTGCAGGTCGTTGAGGCGGCGCAGCTGGTCCAGGTGCACAAACAGCAACGCCGACGGCGCCTGGGACTGGACGTTGTCGTTCAGGGCCTGTTCCAGTTCATGGCGCAGGCGGTACAGGTTGGACAGGCCGGTGAGCGAGTCGGTCTGGGCCAGCTCGCGGGTTTGCGAGTGGGCGTGGCGGGTGTCGGTGAGGGCTTGGTCCAGGCGACGCAGCAAATCGGCCGCCGCCATGCCCAGTGGCACGTACAGGGCCAGGAAGGTGATGCCCAGCATGAGCCAGGGCAACCAGTGCAGTTGACCGTACTGCGGGATGTCAAAGCTCATGCCCTGCAAACCAAAGTACAGACAACTCAGGGTGACGATCAGGCCCACGCAGACAATGGCCGAGCGCTTGCCCAGCAACAAAGCCGCAATGAAGGGGGTGGACGACAACCACAACATGCCCAGGGGGGCCAGGTGGATGCTGAGGGCGCGAATGCCCAGCAGGCTGGCCAACATCACCAGCAACCAGGCGACCAAGGTCTGATTCAGGCGCTGTTGCGTCCAGCAAAGACCGGCGTACAGAGACCAGGCCACCACATACGTTGCAATGCTGGCCCAGTCGCCCATGTACCAGCGCACCCCGACGGAAGCCAGCATCAACACCGTGATGGCGGGAAAGCCGATTCGGAACACTGTGTTCAACACCTCGCCACGCGCTGCCCGAAGGCTGATGTCGGGCGATTCCGCCATGGGCACAGTGTTCCAGAAGCTGGTGGCGTACACAGAGTCGGTGGGGCTCATGCAGGTGGAGTCGAAATGGGATGTTGGCTGGACTTTAATCTGTCTTTCATCAAATAAGTTGACTCAGGGCTTTGTGTGTCCGGGGCGGTGTCAAAAAAAGCCCCCAGTTCCGGGCGGTGCTGGGGACCTTCTTCGGGTTGTGGTCAGCCACTCAACGAAGGGCTGGAACGGTCACCGCCCGTAGCGGGCTTCCAGCGTGGCGCTGGCAATGCGGTTCATGTGCAGCATGTAGCCCACCAACGCGGCAGATGCGTCGGTGGGGAGGTCCAGCCGAGGCACTTTGAGCGCATGCACCGTGAAGCGGTAGCGGTGGGGTGCATCGCCCACCGGGGGGCAGGCCCCACCATAACCCAGGGTGCCAAAGTCCGTTCGGCCTTGCACGGTGCCGGGGGGGAGCTGTGGGCCATTTGCCTGCCCGGCGTTGGCTGGCAGTTGCATGGTTTGCGGTGGCAGGTTGTAGACCACCCAGTGCCACCAGCCCGAGCCGGTGGGTGCATCGGGGTCGTATGCGGTGATGGCCAGGCTTTGGGTGCCTTGGGGTGGCTGGCTCCACACGAGAGCGGGCGATTGGTTGCCCCCTTGGCAGCCGAAGCCGGCAAACACGTGTTCGGGCTTGAGGGTCAGGTCGGTGCCCAGCGACGGGCTGTGGATTTCAAAGGTCTGGGCGTGCAACGCGGTGGTCAAGCCCAGGGCCAGGCCCAAGACCACGCACCGGCGGGTGGGGCGAAGCCAGAAACGGTTTGAAGGGGTGAAAGCGGTCATGGAACATGCCTCGTGAGTGGATGAGGCGTCCATGTTCCCGCGCAAGGCCGTGTCGCCGTTAGCCCATTTCCGTCAGGTGTTGTGCCGGATCTTTCAAGGTGTGAACCGCCCCCATTTGCCCCCGAACCAGCCGCGGGGGCACGCCCCAACGGGCCTGAAACGCGGCACTGAAGCGGCTGTGGGAGGCCCACCCGCAACGTTCGGCCACGTCGCCCACCGACAAGGGGGTGGTTTGCAGCAGGCCCAGCGCCACTTCCAGGCGGGTCTCCCGCACCAGGGTGGCCAGGGGGTGTTGTGCGTCTTCAAGCCGCCTGCGCAAGGTCGATTCACTGGTCTGGAAGGCGGCGGCCAGTGCGGGAGCCGACCAATCGGCATCGGGACGTTGGGCCACCAACCGCCGCACCCGATCGGGCCATGATGGGTCTTGCGGGGGTGCGAACACCCATCCTCCTTCGGCCAGCAGCAACAGCACTTCTTGCATCCGGTGTTTCAGCACCGGGGCCGACAGCGCGGTGTCCAGCGTGCGTTGGGTGGTGCTCAGCAAGCGCTCGTCGGTGTGCAGCACGCGGGCGTGGGCCACGGTGTGGGGTGGTTGGGGCCAGGTGTGGCTGTGGATGGTGGACATCCAGTCGGGCTCGAACCCCAAGGCCAGGGCTTCGTAGCGGGGCTGGCCGTGGGGGTCGTTGATCACGTCCCAGGTGGTGTGGGCGGCGATCATCACGGCTTGCCCGGCAGGGATGGTCAGCGTTTGGGTGGGGGACACCAACTGTTTGATGCCTCGCAGCACCACCACCAGCGCATCGGTGCGGACGGTGAGGGTGTGCAGGCGGTACTGGTGCCGGGCCACCACCCGGGCCCCGCCGTTCACGGTGGACGGGCTTTGGGCGTTGGTCATGGGGTGTGTTTTTTCAGTTCAAGTTGCAGCTTGCTGCTGCTGGAACGAAATGACCATGAATTCAGCCGGTCGCACCACGGCAACCTCCACCGTTACCTGCATGTAGCCATGGAGCAGGTCGTCTGCGGTCATTGTGGTTCCCAGGCCGACACTGACGCTGAACGCAGCGTCCGCTGTTGCACCCTGCAAGCCGCCTCCTTTCCACACGTCGGTGAGGAAGCTGGCGATCATGCTTTTGACAGCGACCCAGGTGTTTGCATTGTTGGGCGAGAACACATAAGCACGTGTGGCCAGTTTCACCGACTGCTCCAGGAAGGTCATGGTTCGGCGCACCGAGATGTAGCGCCAATCCTGGCTGTTGCCATCCAGCGTTCTTGCGCCCCATACCAGGATGCCCTGGCCGTTGAAGAAGCGAATGGCATTGATCGATTTGCCGGAAACCGCATCGACATTCAGGTTGGCCTGCTCGCTGTCACTCAAGCGGATCGGCAACTGGACTGCGCCAACAATCGACGTGTTGGCCGGCGAATTCCACACGCCTTGCTGATTGTCATTGACGGTGTACACCCCAGCCATGGCCCCACTGGGCGGCAACACATTTGCAGCGGCCAGCACATGATTGACGATCTGCTGGTAGGTCGGGCTGGCCACCATCAGCGCGTTCTGCAATTGGCTGTTGGTCAGGGGGGTGGCAGGCGGATTCTCGATCATGCCGATGATTTGTGCCACCTGTGGGTTGGGGTTGGCGGGCGGGTTCAGCACAGCTGCCAATTGCTGGGTATCGCCACCAAACAGGTTGGTGAAGTCGATGTCGCTGGACTGCATGACGGTGGTGCCAATGAACGGGTAATAGCTGATCCCGTATTGCAGCCCGTTGCTGCCTGTGCTGTTGCGGAACGTCTCGATGTCGTTGATGTACTGAGTGGGGTCAGGGTTGGCGCCGCCGATGATGTCGAAGATGCAAACGGTTGTTTGCAGTTCTTCGGCCTGCAGCAACATGGAGATCATCAGGGTTGAATTGTCTTCAACCGACAGCAATGTCGCGTCCGGGCAGATGTACATCGTCGGTTCGGTTTCCTT
>DASUON010000097.1:0-4272 GCA_036276615.1 Burkholderiaceae bacterium | reverse complement strand
GGCCTCACAAGGGCTTGTTGTTGAGGCTCTGGCCCATCACAACGTCCATCCAGCGCGCCGGCAGCAGGTCGGCCAGCAGGCAGACCACCTTGGCATCCATGCCCACCCGGTAGCGCGGCTTCGGTTTGGCGGCAAAAGCCGTCACAGGCAGCCAGAGACCAAACAGGCCGTCCCACGCGAACGGTCCTTGGTGAAAGAAGAAGATCATTTGGTCCGGGAGGATCAAGAGCGTGAGGAACAGGTTGGCATAGCCAGACCAGCGGGGGAACACGGGGGTATTACTCTCATCCAGAAACGCCGCCACCGCCACCGACAACGGCATGGCCAGGTAAATGGTGACGCCCCCCAGCAACTGCAGCCAGGCCAGGTCGTTCATCAGGTGGATCGCATCGGGTGAGCGGTCCGGGCGGAAAGCCGCTACCAGCCACCAGATTTCGGGGTAGAAAGACAGCACCATGTTGGCCGCCGAACCCAGCAAGAACGAGTAGGTCAGCATGCCGGCCCCACCTTCTACGCGGGCCAGGTATTCGGCCACCACCCCGGCGAAAGGAATGAACAACAAAGCGGAGAACATGCCGATCACCATGCCGATGCGGATGCGGGTCGCATCGTTGGCAATCAGGGCGGCTATTTCACCGGCCCCTTTGGTGGGCGAGATGGGCGGCAGCAGAAAACCCGCGACCAGCCCCCAGCCCACACCGAGCAGCAGCAAATACCCCAGCCCACACCACAGGCCCAGCAGTTGAAGTTTGTATTTGGACATCGCCTTCATGGCCTACCTTTCAATTGACACCATCAAAAACGGGCAACCCCAGGTTGCCCGTTGCCTCAAAGAACCGGCAATCAGCGGATGCCTGTGCCGGCCAAGGCGTCAGGCGTGAAGATGCGCGGGTCCTGGCGGTCGTCTGGCCACACGCCGCCGCCTGGGAAGCCCTGGTAGCTTTGGAAGGCCCACAGGCCCGTCTGCATGTCCAGAGAAATGCTGGAATCGGTGTAACCACCGCCACCGCCCTTTTCACCGTCGTAGAACGGATTCATCACCTGCGTGATGAAGCGGTAGGGTTTGCCACTGGCGTCGTAGTTTTCGGCCATGCCCGCGCCGGGCACGTCTTCGTCCCAGAAGAAGACGCGTTTGGCGTACACGTGGCGGAAATCGGATTTGAGGGTGGCCTCCACCTTCCACACGCGGTGCAGTTCCCAGCGGGTGCAGTCCGGGTTCGGGAAGTTCGGGTGGTTGATGGTTTTCTCCAGCGGACACACCTTGTGGTTGGTGAAGTTGAAGGTGTTGTACATGATGAACTTTTCCTTCTTGCCCACCAGCTTGAAGTCAAAGCGGTCCATCGCACCCAAATAACCCTTGCCATCGTCCATGGTGGAGGCGCCGCCGGACTGCGGGCTCGGGGTGTCGTACGCCAGGTTGGGGGCCAGCTTCACGCGGCGCTGGCCGGGGATGTATTGGTACGCTCGGCGGCCCACATCCACCATGTCCAGGGAATCCAGAATGGCAATCTTCCCCCCGGCTTTGCGGGCGGGTGCATCGTCCGTCACCAGCAGGCTCCAGTAGGTCAGGTTGCTCGGGTGCGGCTGCGTTTGCTTCGGGTCGAAAAAGTCGTATTGCTGCTGGACGCGGCTGCGTGCCTGCAACACGCCTTGCCCATTGGGTGGCGTGACCCAGGAATCGCTGCGGCTGTCCAGTGTGCTGCCGGTGAACTGCATCAGGTGGTTCCACATCACCTGCTTGCCGGTTTTCGGGATCGGGAAGGGGAAGCCGCCGTAGCAGCCTTCCAGCTTCAGCTCATCGTTGGCGCCCTTGCACGAGGTGGCGTTTTTCACCGTGTTGTCCAGCACGTACTTTGGGTAGGCAAAGTCACGGTGGCTGGGGTAAATGTCCATGCGAAAGTTCGGGTACTTCTTGAACACTTCCACCAAGCCGTCGAGCTTGTCGGCGTACTGCGCCGCGTTGGCTGCGGTGATGGTGAACAGCGGCTTGTCACCGTAAGGGTCCGGGCGCTGGCCGGGTTCGGCTTTGTTGTAGCTGGCCGGGGCTTTGGGGGCCTTGCCGCTGTAAGCGGGAATGGTGCCTTCCTTGTTGCCGGCGGCCTCTGCCCCCACCAGCGTCAGTTTGCCACCCAGTTGCTTGGCCTCATCGGCCGAAACCGCAGCGAAGGCACCTTGTGCCAGCGTTGCCACCACCAACACGGCGGTCGCGATTGTCGTCATCTTCATCATGCTTGTATCTCCTGCTTATCGGTCGTCAGATCAGAACGTGGTTTTGAAAGTGAGGGACACCCAGTCGCGATCCCAGTACTTGCCCAATGCGGCGTTGCTGGTGGAGAACACACCGGCGGCATCGTTGCTGTGGCGGGCAATGAAGCCGTTGTATTTCACGTCCACCGTGTACTGGTTCTGGATGTCGAAGGCCACGCCCAGGCTGTAGCTGCCCTGGCCCTTGTTGTCGCCAAACAGCACAGCCGAGTTGCCATACACACCCATGCCCAGGAACATTGGCGCTGTCACATCCACCCCGTCCCACACCTGGAACCACTTGGGTTCAAAGTTGACGGCAAAGCCCACTGCGTTCTTGGTGGCACACCCATTGCGGGTGGCGTTTTGCAAGGTCACCGGATCCAGCAAGCCCGTGCAACCGGCATAACCCTCGCCCTTGAAGAACCCTGCACCGGTGGTCACGCTCTGCAGGTGGGAGAAGTTCACTTCGGCCGTCAGCACCGCCGAGTCGTAAACCGGGGTTTTGCCAAAGTAGTTGATGGCGTTGACCACCCCCGTGAACACCTTGCCGGTCGGCAGTTCCTGACCCGGTGCCACGAACGGAATCATGGCCGAACTCGGCGTGGCAAACGGCTTGGCCGCCAGCGCTGCATCGGTGCGGTAGGTCAGGTCCATGCCCACAGACATGTCCCCCACTTGCTTGCCCATGCTGAAGCCCAACATCTTGGCCTTCTTGGTCGAGTAGTCCAGCCCGAAGCCGCCAAACATGAAAGGCGGGACACCGTTGAGGTTCGTGAACACCAGTTGCGGGAACTTCTCGCTGTACTCGCGGTAGTAGAAGCCCAGGCGCGCATCGAACGCCTCCGGACGCCACTTCAGCGCCAAGCCCCAGTCACCACGCTCTTTGGCGGGCTTGATGGCCACACCTTCAAACGGGATGCCCAGCAGTGAGCCGCCGCCCCCCATGCTCAGGCCATCGGCCGCGCCGAAGTAGGTGCCGCCTTCGGGCAGTTGGGAAGGTTTCCAGTCGAACTGGTACTGACCGGCCAGCGAGATGCGGTCGGTGAAGTCGATGTTGGCCGACAACTGGTTGATGGGCTTGAACACCTCTTTGGCTTCGATGCCGGGGGTGGCTTGAGCCTTGCGGATGTCGATCGGGCCCTGGCCGTAGGAGATGCCGTTGAGGAAGGAGAACAGCGACTCGCCCCAGTAGACGTTGTGCTGGCCGAGCTTCAGGTTGACAGGCACGTCGCCGACGTCAAAGCCGGTGAAGACGAAGGCGTCCAGGAACTCACCCGACGGGCCCAGGGCGTAGCGCTTGGTGTACGGCTGATAAGGCGTACCAGCCGCCCCTGCACCACTCAGATATCCGCCGAACAGATCGTAGCCTGCGTCACCCGGCAGTTTGTTGCTGTAGGCGGCGTCGTACCAGGCGGCGGCGCTGACGCGAAAGCCGTGGCGTTCCTTGTAGATGAAGTCGAACTCGGGCAGCACGTCGATGCGGTTGGTCATCACATCGCCGGCCTTGCCGAACTTGCGGTCGGATTGCCAAGCCGTCAGATCCCCCTGTGGTGTAGCGGGAAGCACACCCGGAATGGCTGGGGTAGACATGGCTGCGTCGTCACTGCCGCAGATGTTGACGTCGCAGTCTTTGGCGCGGATGCCCAGGTTGTAGCGCACCGTGGTGTCCAGGCGCACCTTCAGGTCCGGGTTGCCGGTGTCAATCTCAAACGCACCTGCGCCCTGGCTCAGCGCCAGCAGGCAGGCGCCCGCCAGCACACTCAGCTTGAGTGGGTGGCGCAGCCGGTTAGCTTGCTTCAAGTCTCTTGTCATGTGTGTCTCCTTCAAAAAAACAGCTTGCAAAAATCCAGACCTGGGCAAACCAGGCCTTCGAAAAAGGCGTGTTTCTGGGTGAATCCAAAGGCGGGATCGGGCTGGGCGCGCGAACCCGTTTGGGTGTGGTGCTGCTGTGGGCAGCAGTGGCGGTCGTCGGTCGATGTGGTCCGCTGCGGGATGGCGCGGACCGGACCGGGGCTTTTATGTGTA
>DASUON010000096.1:0-2839 GCA_036276615.1 Burkholderiaceae bacterium | reverse complement strand
CCTGGGCTGGGTGGGGGCTCCTGCTGCCGTGGCCCTGCGGGCTGCGCTGCGGTGCTCGGCTTGGGCTTGGGGCCGAAGAACTCACTGCGCGTTGCGGTGCAACGCTCCGTTCAAACAGCTTCGGCCCAGTCAGAAGGGGGTGCGTGCGCTGCACGCACAAGCCCAAGCCTGTGCGCCTCGCCACGGCAGAAGTCGCGCCCACCCAGCCCCAGGCCCTGGCCGTCCGCTGCGGGGACCCAAGGGCTGCGCGGTGGCGTTGCGCCAGAGGCACATTGCTACCAATACAGGAGCTGCTTGCGCTTGATATGAAAGCGCAAGAGCCATTTTTCATTCACAAAACACACCCCACACCCATGACCGCACCCGCCCTGCCCGCCTTCCGCACCCGCGTTGTTCCCGTCATTGCGCTGCACGACGTGGCCCATGCCGTTCCCCTGGCCCATGCCCTGCTGGCCGGGGGCATCGACGTGATGGAAATCACCCTGCGCACACCCCAGGGCCTGCCCGCCATTGCCGCCGTGGCCCGCGAGGTGCCGCAGATGGTGGTGGGCGCGGGCACTGTCACCCAGGTGGCCGAGGTGCAGCAGGTGCTGGACGCCGGGGCCACCTTTGCCCTGTCGCCCGGTTGCACCCCGGCCCTGGCCCAGGCGGTGCTGAAGGCCGGGCTGCCCTTTGTGCCGGGCGTGATGACGCCCAGCGAAGTCATGGCCGCCCGCGACCTGGGCTTTGGCCTGCTGAAGCTGTTCCCCGCCGCCCAGGCGGGTGGGCTGGCCATGTTGCAGGCCATGGGCGGGCCGCTGGCCGACGTGCGTTTTTGCCCCACCGGCGGCGTCAACCCCGACAACCTGGCCACCTTTCTGGCGCAGAAGAACGTGGCCATGGTGGGCGGCAGCTGGCTCACCCCGGTCGACGCCCTGGCCTCGGGCGACTGGGGCCGCATCACCCAACTGGCCCAGGCGGCCACGGACACCGCGGCCACCGTGGTCAGCCCCGCGTCCCGGCAGGGCTGAGCGGTTCATTCCCACACGCCACAATCGCCCCATGAGCCCTGACACCTCTCCCTCCACCCCTTTGAGCTGGCCCGCGTGGTCGTCGTTGCAGGCCCGTGCCCGCGCCGGTGTGCCCCACCTGCGCGAGCTGCTGGCCGACCCCAACCGCCACACCTACAGCGCCAGCGCCCCCGACTGCGGCCTGCACCTGGACTACAGCCGCCAGGCCGTCACCGACGGCGTGCTGGCCCAGCTGATGGCCCTGGCCGACCAGGCCGACGTGGCCGGACAGCGCGAGGCCATGTTCCGCGGCGACGTCATCAACACCACCGAGCAGCGGGCCGTGCTGCACGTGGCCCTGCGGGGTGCCCCCGGTGCCACCGGCAACGACGCCCCCTGGGGGGCCGACATCCAGGCCCAAGTGCACACCGAACTGGCCCGCGTGCTGGACTTCGCCCGCGCCGTGCGCAGCGGTCAGGTGACCAGCAGCACGGGCGAGGCGTTCACCGACGTGGTCAACATCGGCATTGGCGGATCGGACCTGGGGCCGCGCATGGCCACCGAGGCGCTGGACGCCCTCACCGTCCACGCCACCGGCAACCCGTGTGGCACAGGCCCGCGGGTGCACTACGTCAGCAACCCCGACGCCTGGGCGCTGCACAGCACGCTGCGGGGGCTGGATGCGCGGCGCACGCTGGTCATCGTGGCGTCCAAGACCTTCACCACGCAAGAAACCATGACCAACGCCGCCAGCGCCCGCCGCTGGCTGGCCGATGCGGGCATGGAGGGCGAGGCGCAAAGCCAGCACCTGGTGGCCATCACCGCGTCGCCCCAGCGCAGCGGCGCGGCGGGTTACCCGGCGGCGCACACCTTCACCTTCTGGGACTGGGTGGGTGGGCGCTACTCGGTGTGGTCGGCCCTGGGCCTGCCGCTGGCCCTGGCCATCGGCCCCGAGGCGTTTGCCGACTTCCTGGCCGGGGGCTGCGCCATGGACCGCCACTTCCGCACCGCACCCTTCAGCGCCAACCTGCCCGTGCTGATGGCGCTGGCGGGCGTGTGGAACCGCAATTTCCTGGACTGCCCCACGCAACTGGTGTCCACCTACCCCAGCCGCCTGGCCAAGTTCGCGCCCTTCATCCAGCAAATGGACATGGAGAGCAACGGCAAGCGCGTGCAAAAGGGCAACCAGCCCTGCCCGGTGGGCACGGGGCCCATCGTCTGGGGCGGGCTGGGCATTGACGGCCAGCATGCCTACTTCCAGCTGCTGCACCAGGGCACACACCGGGTGCCGGTGGAGTTTGTGGGCATCACCGCCGAAGACGCCCCTCTGCCCCTGGCCGCCGAGCACCACCGCGTGGTCAACCTCAACCTGCGTGCCCAGGCCCAAGCCCTGGCCCTGGGTCGGGACGAAGCCGCCACCCTGGCCGCGCTGAAGACCGAGGGCCGGAGTGATGCCGACGCCCACGCCCTCACCGCCCAGCGCAGTTTTGCCGGCAACGTGCCCAGCAGCACGCTGTGGCTGGATGCGCTCACCCCCCACCGCCTGGGGGCCTTGATCGCGCTGTACGAACACAAGGTGTTTGTGCAAGCCGCCATCTGGGGCATCAACGCCTACGACCAGTGGGGTGTGGAACTGGGCAAGACCATGGCCAAGGCCATGGAAAAAGCCGGGGCCTAGTCGGGGTTTCGATCACGGTTTTGTCATGTGGGCGCGGCATCATCCGCCGCCATGAGCCTCGCCCGCACCGCCCAAGCCACGCTGGAGCTGTCCAACCGTGAACGCACCCTGCCTTTGAAGGACAGGGCCGTGCTGCTGCTGGCCGACGGGCGCAAATCGGCCCACGAGCTGG
>DASUON010000095.1:0-3057 GCA_036276615.1 Burkholderiaceae bacterium | reverse complement strand
CGTGGCGGGGTGGATTTGCAGGGTCTTGCAGATCTGTTCGTTGCTCGCTGGTATGTCGTCCAGCATCATTTGCAGGGACGGCAGTCCCCGGGTCGGCGCTCTCATTTTGTCGTTCCCTTCGGCCCCCGATGATCGCGTGGCCACGCAATTTGTAATGCGTCAAAAAGGGTGTGTTTATGTGACGATGGCGCTTACAGGGCGGACCAACGTTGCTATGAAATTTGCAACGTCATCGACTTTACATAATATACATCGTGGAATAGTTTAAACCGCAGGGTTTTGCCGATCAAGAGACAATCCACGCCATGCACATGGATGAACCTGTTTCCACCCACCGCCCGCGGTCGCGCAGCGACTTGTTCTGGTCGTTCACCTGGCTGGCCTTGCAGGGTTTTGGCGGCGTGTTGGCCGTGGTCCAGCGCGAGTTGGTAGAACGCAAGCGATGGTTGACGCGGGAGCAGTTTGTGGAAGATTGGGCCGTGGCCCAAATCATGCCCGGGCCCAACGTGGTCAACCTCTCGTTGATGATCGGTGGACGTTACTTTGGCTGGAGCGGCGCACTGGCGGCCTTGGGGGGCATGTTGCTGTTTCCCTTGGCTGTGGTGCTGTTGCTGGCGGTGGCCTTTGGCGGCGTGGCCGACACCCCGGTGGCACAAGGTGCGTTGCGTGGCATGGGGGCTGTGGCCGCGGGTTTGATCGTGGCCACCGGCATCAAATTGATGTCGGCGCTGAGCACCAACCCCATGGGCATGGGGGCGTGTGTCGGCTTGGCGGGCATCACGTTTGTGGCGGTGGCCGTTTTGCACTGGCCCCTGGCGTGGGTGCTGCTGGGCTTGGGCAGCGCGGCCTGCGTGTGGGCGTGGGTGTGTCTGGGCCGGTTGGAACGGATGGGGGAACGCCCATGAGCCTGTCCTTCACGCTGGCCGACTGGTGGGCCTTGTTTGTGCACTTTGGCATGTTGTCGCTGCTGGCCGTGGGTGGTGCCATCACCACGGCCCCCGACATGCACCGCTACCTGGTGAACGAGCACCAGTGGCTGACCGACGCACAGTTCACCTCCAGCATTGCCCTGGCCCAAGCTGCGCCCGGGCCCAACGTGCTGTTTGTGGCGCTGATGGGCTGGAACGTGGGTCTGAACACCGGTGGAGGCCTGCATGCCGGATGGTCGGCGGCACTCTCGGGCTTGGGCGGGGTGTCGGTGGCCATGATGGGCATCATGCTGCCGTCCTCTGTACTCACCTACACCGCCACCCGTTGGGCCCACCGCAACCGGGAGCTGCGGGCGGTGCGGGCATTCAAGGCCGGCATGGCCCCCATCGTCATCGCGCTGCTGATCGCCACCGGTTGGCTGTTGGCGGCCGCCCACCCTCAGCCGGGTCGGGACTGGCCCTTGTGGCTGCTGACCGCGGTGACGGCGTTGGTGGTCTGGCGCACCAAGGTCCACATGCTGTGGCTGATTGGTGCTGGGGCTGTGCTGGGGGCGGCGGGCTGGGTTTGAGCCGCGGGCGGTGAGTCGCTCTCAGCCCCGCTGGCGCAGTGCCTCGTACAGGCACACGCCGCTGGCCACCGACACGTTCAGGCTTTCCACCGCGCCCTTCATGGGGATGCTGACCAGTTCGTCGCAGGTCTTGCGGGTCAGCTGCCGCATGCCCGCCCCTTCAGCCCCCAGCACCAGGGCCACGGGCGCTTTCAGGTCCACCTGGTACAGGGTCTTGGGCGCGTCGTCGCTGGTGCCAATGATCCAGATGTTGCGCTCTTTCAGCTCACCCAGCGTGCGGGCCAGGTTGGTCACCATGAAATAGGGCATGGTTTCGGCCGCGCCACTGGCCACCTTGGCCACCGTGGCATTGATGCCCGCCGCATGGTCCTTGGGCGCGATGACGGCATGGGCCCCTGCCCCGTCGGCCACCCGCAGGCAGGCCCCCAGGTTGTGGGGGTCGGTGATGCCGTCCAGTACCAGCAGCAACGGGGGCTGACCGGCGGCTTCCAGGCCTTCCAGCACCTCGTCCAGCGAATGGGCCTGGGCCACCGGCTCCACCCTTGCGGCTACGCCCTGGTGGCCATGGCTGCCCGCCAGCTTGGCCAGGCGCAGGCCGTCGGCCTCGATGAGGCGCACCCCGGCTTCGCGGGCACGGTCCAGGAACTGGCGCATGCGGGCGTCGCGCCGCGTGGGTTCGAAGTAAACCTCGATGATGGATTGCGGCGCGGTTTTCAGGCGCACGCCCACGGCGTGAAAGCCGAACAGAACTTTGGGTGAAGACATGGGGGGATTATCCCGCCACCTGCCCCGCATCGATGGTGATGCGCCGCTCGCACTGCGCGGCCAGCCCCCGGTCGTGGGTGACCAACACCAGGGTGGTGCCCTGCTCCCGGTTGAGGTCGAACATCAGCCGCATGATGGTTTCGCCGGTGGCGAAGTCCAGGCTGCCGGTGGGTTCGTCGGCCAGCAGCACCGCGGGCTGCAGCACGAAGGCGCGGGCCAGTGCCACGCGCTGCTGCTCGCCGCCGGACAGCACGCGGGGGTAATGCCCCAGGCGGCTGCCCAGGCCCACGCGCTGCAGCATGTCGGTGGCTGCGGCCCGGGCGTCGCGGCGGTTGGCCAGTTCCAGCGGCAGCATCACGTTTTCCAGTGCCGTGAGCCCGCCCATGAGCTGAAAGCTCTGGAACACAAACCCCACCTTTTGCGCCCGCAGCGCGGCGCGTTGGTCTTCGTCCAGGGCGAACAAATCCTGGCCATCCAGCCGCACCGTGCCCTGGGTGGGGGTGTCCAGCCCCGCCATGATGGACAGCAGCGTGCTTTTGCCCGAGCCCGAGGCCCCCACAATGGCCACCGTCTGCCCCCGGTTCAGGGTGAAACTCACATCGCGCAAAATAGCCAGCGTGCCGGTGGAGTCCTCCACCCGTTTGCTCACCCCTTCCACGGCCATCACCACCGCTAAAGCGCCCGCCGCATCCGGTTTTGCCGTTTCTTTCGCCACTTGGTTCATGCACCACCATCCGTTGTTCAAACCCAGCACACGCAGGCACTGGCTGCGGCACTGTAACGTTGTTGTGTGG
>DASUON010000094.1:0-13419 GCA_036276615.1 Burkholderiaceae bacterium | reverse complement strand
GGCCCGCTTGGCCGACGACACCGTGAAGGCCGACTTGGCCCAGGCCGAAGCCGCGTGGGCCGAAGCCAAGGCCCAGGCCGCCCAGGCCGTGGCCGACGCCCAGCGCGCCCGCAGCCTGGAGGGCAGCGGGGCCCTCAGTGCCCAGGCCATTGCCCAGTACGTCACCGTCGAACAGACCGCGCAGGCCCGGGTGGCCTCGGCCCAGGCCCGGGTGGCGGCGGAGCGGCTGCGCCTGTCGTTCACCGAAGTGCGTGCGCCTGACGCCGGGGTCATCAGCGCCCGCCCCGCCACCTTGGGGGCGGTGCCCGGCAGCGGGCAGGAACTGTTCCGCCTGATCCGCCAGGGCCGCCTGGAGTGGCGGGCTGAGGTGCCGTTTGCCGACCTGGCCCGCCTGAAGGCCGGGCAGAAGGTGGCGGTGCAGGCCCCCGGCGGCCAGGCGGTGGACGGCGTGGTGCGCCAGGTGGCCCCCACGGTGGACGCGGCCTCGCGCAACGGGCTGGTGTACGTGGACCTGCCCAAGGCCGTGGACCTGCGCCCCGGCATGTTCGTGCGCGGGGAGTTCCGACTGGCGGCCCGCCAGGTCAACACCCTGCCAGCCAGCGCCGTGCTGCTGCGCGACGGTTTCGAGGTGGTGATGCGGGTGGGTGACGACCAGAAGGTCAGCCAGACCAAGGTGCAGGTGGTGGGCCGACAGGCCGACCGCGTGGCCATCGAGGGGCTGCCCGCCGACGCCCAGGTGGTGGAGCGGGGCGCGGCCTTCCTGTCGGACGGTGACAGCGTGAAGGTGGTGAAATGAACGTTTCGTCCTGGTCCATTCGCAATCCCATCCCGGCCATCATGGCCTTTGTGCTGCTGTCGCTGGCCGGGCTGGTGGGGTTCAAGTCCATGAAGGTGCAGAACTTCATGGACCTGGAGCTGCCCACCGTGACCGTGTCGGCCAGCCTGCCCGGGGCTGCCCCGGCGCAGATGGAGACCGAGGTGGCCCGAAAGATCGAGAACTCGGTGGCCACGCTGCAGGGCATCAAGCACATCTACAGCAAGGTGCAGGACGGCACGGCCACCGTGACCGTGGAGTTCCGCCTGGAAAAGCCCACCCAGGAGGCGGTGGACGACGTGCGTGATGCCGTCAACCGCATCCGCGGCGACCTGCCCGGTGACCTGCGCGATCCGCAGATCACCAAGCTCAACCTGTCGGGCTCCCCCATCCTGACCTACACCATCCAGGCCCCGCGCATGGACGACGAGGCCCTGAGCTGGTTTGTGGACAACGACGTGACCAAGGCGCTGCTGGCGGTCAACGGAGTGGGCTCGGTGGCCCGGGTGGGTGGGGTCACGCGCGAGGTGCGGGTGGCGCTGGACCCGGCCCGCCTGCTGGCGCTCAAGGCCACGGCGGCGGACGTGTCGCGCCAGCTGCGGGCGGTGCAGCAGGATTCGTCGGGCGGGCGTGCCGAATGGGGTGGGGCCGAGCAGACGGTGCGCACCCTGGCCACCGTGCGGTCGGCCTCGGAGCTGGCGGCGCTGGACATCCCGTTGTCGGACGGGCGGCGCATCCGCCTGGGTGACGTGGCCCAGGTGAGCGACACCGTGGCCGAACAGCGCAGCACCGCCTTGCTGGATGGCAAGCCCGTGGTGGGCTTTGAAATCACCCGCAGCCGGGGCGCCAGCGAGGTGGAGGTGGACGCCGGGGTCAGCCGCGTGCTGGCGCAGTTGAAGGAGGCCCACGCGGGCGTGAGTTTTGTGCAGGCCTTCAACATGGTGGACCCGGTCACCGAGAACTACGAAGGCTCCATGACCCTGCTGTACGAGGGCGCGGTGCTGGCCATCATCGTGGTGTGGTTCTTTCTGCGCGACTGGCGGGCCACTTTTGTGGCGGCGGCGGCCTTGCCGCTGTCGGTCATTCCCGCGTTTGTGGGCATGTGGTACCTCGGCTTTTCCATCAACATCGTCACGCTGCTGAGCCTGTCGCTGGTCATCGGCATCTTGGTGGACGATGCCATCGTGGAAATCGAGAACATCGTGCGCCACCTGCGCATGGGCAAATCGCCCTACCAGGCGGCCATGGAGGCGGCGGATGAAATCGGCCTGGCGGTGATCGCCACCACGTTCACGCTGATTGCGGTGTTCCTGCCCACGGCCTTCATGGGCGGCATTCCGGGCAAGTTCTTCAAGCAGTTCGGTTGGACGGCGGCGCTGGCGGTGTTTGCCTCGCTGGTGGTGGCGCGCATGCTCACGCCCATGATGGCGGCCTACATCCTCAAGCCCATTGCGGAGCATGGCGAGCCCAAGGACGGTCGCATCATGGCCGCCTACATGCGCACGGCGGCCTGGTGCATGCGCCACCGCTGGATGACCATGCTGCTGTCGGGCGCGTTTTTTGTGGGGTCGGTGGCGCTCATCCCGCTGCTGCCCACCGGCTTTGTGCCGCCCGACGATTTTGGGCAGAGCCAGGTCAGCATCGAACTGCCGCCGGGCAGCACCTTCCAGGACACACTGGCCGCCGCCGAGCAGGCACGGGCGTTGGTGGTCGAGAACCCACACGTCAAGCGCGTGTACACCGCCGTGGGCGGCGGCGCGTCGGGCAGCGACCCGTTTGCGGGCGGCGGTGCCGCCGAGGTGCGCAAGGCCACGCTCACGCTCACGCTCACGCCGCGCACCGAGCGCCCCGGGGTGCGCAAGCAAGTGATCGAGGCCGACCTGCGCGAGCGCATGAAAAACCTGCCCGGAGCCCGCGTCAAGGTGGGCTTGGCGGGCAATGGCGAGGCCTATGTGCTGGTGCTGTCGGGTGACGACGGGGCCGCGCTGGCCGAAGCTGCGCGGGCCGTGGAGCGCGATTTGCGCACCATCCCCGGCCTGGGCAACATTGCCTCCACCGCCAGCCTGATCCGCCCCGAGGTGGTGGTGCGACCCGACGCAGCCCGCGCTGCCGATGCGGGGGTGACCAGTGCCGCCATGGCCGACACCCTGCGCCTGGCCACCAGTGGCGACTACGACAGCGGCCTGGCCAAGCTGAACCTGGCGCAGCGGCAAATCCCCATCGTGGTTCGCCTGCCGCAACAGGCCCGCCAGGAGCCCGGTTTTCTGGGGCAACTGACGGTGCCCGGTGCCAAAGGCCCGGTGCCTTTGGCCAACGTGGCCAGCATCGCCATGGAAAGCGGTCCGGCCCAGATCGACCGTTACGACCGCCAGCGCAACATCAACTTCGACATCGAGCTCAACGGCCAACCCCTGGGCGACGTGGCCCAGAAGATCCAGGCCCTGCCCAGCCTCAACAACCTGCCCGCCGGGGTGAAGCAGGCCACGCTGGGCGACGCCGAGGTGATGGGCGAGCTGTTCACCAGCTTTGGCCTCGCCATGTTGGCCGGGGTGCTGTGCATCTACATCGTGCTGGTGCTGCTGTTCAAGGGCTTTGCCCAGCCGGTCACCATCCTGGCGGCGCTGCCCTTGTCGCTGGGCGGGGCGTTTGTGGCCTTGCTGCTCACGCGCAACCCGTTCTCCATGCCCTCGCTCATCGGGCTGCTGATGCTCATGGGCATTGCCACCAAGAATTCCATCTTGCTGGTGGACTACGCCATCCTGGCCCGCCGCGAGGGCAAGTCGCGGTGGGATGCGTTGCTGGACGCCTGCCACAAACGTGCCCGCCCCATCGTCATGACCACCATCGCCATGGGCGCGGGCATGATGCCCATTGCCCTGGGGCTGGGGGCCGACCCCAGCTTCCGCCAGCCCATGGCGGTGTCGGTCATCGGCGGGCTCATCACCTCCACCTTCTTGAGTCTGCTGGTGATCCCGGTGGTGTTCACCTACGTGGACGACGGCGTGCAATGGACCCTGCGCCTGCTGCGCCGGGGTCGGTCGAAAGCGGTGCAAGCTTGATTGCCCATGGGGGTCGGTAAGCCAAGGGGCGTGATTCGGCGTGGCATCGCGCCCTCGGTCCGTGTGGGCCGCGCATGCCCTTGCGCTTTGGAGCCCCTGCATGTCCTCACGCCTGTTCCAGTTTGGAGAAGAGATTGACGGTTACCCCGTGCGGGTGCTGAACGAGCGTGCCGTGCGTGCCGCCGCGGGTTTGTTGCTGCTGGGCAACTTTCAGCCCACCCGGTGGTTTGTGCTGATCTTTCTGCTGGACATGGGCGTGCAAGGGGCCGCTCAACGTGGGGTGGTGACGGGTGAGTCACCCACCGTTGAGGCAGACGCGCAGCGCTGCCAGGTGCCCGCGTTTGCCAAGGCCTTGGGCCACGAGCAGATGTGGAAGCAGCACCACCATTGCCCGTGATGCGAAGTCATTTATTGATAGCTGTTCACGCTTATGAATAAAGCGCTAGAGGCTATTTCATGATGTAGTTTTTTGGGGCGGGTCGGTGGCCAGCACCACCTGATTGCGCCCCTGCGCCTTGGCTTGGTAGAGGGCGTCGTCTGCCCGTTTGACCAGTTCGGCCGCTGTGTGGTTGGTGTTGGGCAGGGTGACCGCCACGCCAATGCTGATGGTCACGTGGCCCACGGGAGAAATGTCGTGTGGCCACTGTCTGGCGGACACGGCACTGCACAGCTTGTGGGCCAGGGCCATGGCGTCCACGGGGTTCTGGGGTGTGCAGACCACCACAAACTCCTCGCCGCCGTAGCGGGCAATCACGTCGCCGGCCCGGCAGGCGTGGGCTTTCAGGGTCTGGGCGATGGCGCACAGGCAATCGTCCCCGGCCAGGTGGCCGTAGCGGTCGTTGTACCGCTTGAACCAATCCACGTCGATCATCATCACCGCCAGGGGGTTGCCGGTGCGCAGGGCGCGCTGCCACTCCTGCTGCAAGGCCTCGTCGAAGTGGCGGCGGTTGAACAGGCCCGTGAGCGTGTCGGTGGCACTGAGGGCCACCAGTTGTCGGTTGGCGTCTTCCAGCGCCGAGGTGCGTTCCTGAACCTTCAGCTCCAGCTGGCTTTGGGCCTCCTGGATGCGGGCCGTCATGCAGGCAAATTCACGGGCCAGTTGCCCCACCTCGTCGGACGACTGGGTGGGCAGCAGCTCGGGCGACATCCGTTCGCGTGACATGCCCAGCTGGCGGGTGGCGGCGATCAGCCGTGACAGCGGAATGGCCACCTGCTTTTGCAGGATGGAGCGGAGGATGAACACCTCCACCAGCAGCGTCAGCAGTCCCAGCGCCACAACGATGGCCAGGTTGGTCAGGATGGCGGTGTTCATCAGTTGGCGGGGATAGTGCACCGCCAGCACCCAGGGCGTGCCGGGGATGATGCCTTGGGCCACGATGTCACTGTCCGTCTGAACCACCGTGGCCTGCCCGGCTTTGACCTGGGGGAGGGCGGCCAGCAGCGGGTAGTCGTTGGTGATGGACAGCGAACGGATGGAGGCCTTGCCTTCGCTGGTCTGGATGTCGTCCACATGCGCCGGGTGGTACAGCAGGGTGCCGTCGGCGTCGTTCATGAACAGGGTGCTGTAGGCCCCCTGGATGGATGGGCGGGCGGTGCGCAGCATCAGCTCGTCCAGCAGCACGTCCACGCAGGCCAGGATGCGGTGCTTGCCGGCCGCGGTGGCTTCATCGGGGGTGGCGACCGTGGTCATCCACGCCTTGTTCGACGGGTCCCAGTACATCTGGGTGAAAAAGGTCTCGTGGCTGGGTGAGCCAAACCCGCGGGTGTAGAACTCGAAGTTGTTGAGGTTCAGGGCGTCCGGCCCTGAGTAGCTGAACTCCCGGGCAATGTCCACCGCCTGGTGGATGGGGAAGCCCTTTTCTGGCACCACGCCATAAAAATTGAACAATCGGCCCTTGGCGCTGGAGCCGTACTTGTGCGAGAGCTGGTACGACAAGGCAAAACGCGCCTTGGTGTCGTCGTTGGGGGGGATGTCGGGGGCGTAGGTGGCCGACATGTTGGCAAACCGCCGCCCGTCGGGCAGCGGCTGGCCTTCAAACAGGCCCGGTCGTTGGGTGTACGACCCGTCCGGGTGCTGGAGAAAGATCAGCCCGAAGTCTTTGACCAGCGCTGCGTGGGCGTCGGGCCGGGTGTCGATGTCCTTGAACTCGGCCAGGAAGTTCTTCTGCAGGTCCTTGATTTCCTGGAAGGGCAGGGATTCCCGTTGCAAGGTCTGTTCGGTGGACAACTGCAGCTGGCGGGTCACGGCCGATTCGATGTCCTTCAGGTTGACTGTGTAGGACACGGCGCCCGCCACCAGGGACACCAGGCCAATGCGGAGCAAGGCCAATTTGAGGGCTCGGTTGGCCAGGGTGGTGGGTTTGACGATCTCAGGGGCACTCATGTTGGTGGTGGGCGTTGCTGCGTGTGGATGAAAGTCCTCGTGCATTCCTGTTCGGGTGGGGGTTTCCGGGCAGGTTCTCGTGGACGCGGAGGGCCATCAACGGATCAAGGGTGGGTCAACCACTGACATCAGTCAAGCGCCAGGCCATGTTTTCTTTGTTACCCATGGTCGGTGGTGTGAAGCCGTGCATGGATGCGCCGGGTGGTTCGCCACACGGCCCACAGCACCAGCGGAATCAACGCGCCGACGGCCATCTCGGGCTCCACGGGGATTCCCGCCGCCTTGGCCGCTTTGGCTCCGTACAGCAACAGGCTGACCACGTAATAGCTGATGGCGGCAATGGACAGGCCTTCCACGGTGGTTTGCAGGTGCAGTTGAAGGGCTTGCCCGCGGGTCAGTTTTTCCAGCAGCTGCTGGTTTTGTGATTCGGTGGCAATGTCCACACGCGTGCGCAACAGCGAGGTGGTGCGGGTGATGCGGTCCGACAGCGACTCCAGCCGCCGCGCCGTGGAGGCCACCGTGGCCATGGCCGGTGACAACCGGCGCCCCATGAACTCGCCCAGGGTCTGCGTGCCGGGGATGGCCTGTTCCCTCAACTCGGCAATGCGTTGCTTCACGATGCCGTGGTACGCCTCGGTGGCGGCAAACCGGTAGGCGTGGTCGGCGGTCATGCGTTCGATGCGGGCCGCCAGGCTGGCCAGACGGTCCAGCAGCACAGGGTCCGATTCAGCGCTGTGGTCGACCAGCGCAGTGATGTCGGCCAACTCACGCTCGGCCTTTCCCAGCTGCGGCATGATCATCTTGGCAACGGGCAAGCCCAGCAGCGCCATGAGCCGATAGGTTTCCATCTCCAGCAGCCGGGCGGACACCCGCCCGGCCCGGGTCTCGCTGGTGCCCGGGGGGGCCAGTACCAGCATGCGCTCGAATCCGGAGGGGCGAAGCCGAAAATCCGTCACGGCCCAGGAATGGCCGTTGGTGCCCATGACCGAGGCCACCACGGTGCGGTGACTGAACCAGGCCCGGGCCTCTTCCAGGGTGTGGGCAGCGTCGTTCAGTTCCGCATGCGCCAGCACCAGCTTGATGGCCGCAATGGTCTGGCCCGGAATGGCCTGAAGCCATGCGGGTGCGATGGCCAGGTTGCTCAACAAGTCCGGGTCCACCCCGCCCAGCTCGGCTCGCGGGGGCAGGGGTTGAACCAGGGAGTACCGCGTGAACTCGCTGTGGCGTTCCCACTTCAGGGTGTGGGTGCCAAAGCGCAGGCGCAAGAAGTTCTCTTGCAGATCGGCCACAGTGAGGTGCTGCTGCCCAGGCAACTGGCGCAGGTGCTCGCATTCCTGTTCACGTGAAATGCCGTCGTTCAGCACCGCCACATACACCACCAAGGCGGGCAGCCGGATGCGGGCGGACGGGCGTGCGTGCACTTCGTTGTGCAGGGTGTGGCGCAACTGGGCGTCCGTGGGCAGGTACACCG
This sequence comes from Burkholderiaceae bacterium, assembly GCA_036276615.1. GTDB lineage: Bacteria > Pseudomonadota > Gammaproteobacteria > Burkholderiales > Burkholderiaceae_C > UBA2334. The sequence continues at coordinate 5,692 of DASUON010000094.1, read as the reverse complement.
CCGTGCGTTCGGTGTGAGCAACGAAGTCGGGTTCAGGCGCGTGCGTCATGGGGCTATTTTCAGGGGGCGCGTGCCTGTTTGAGGGGCATTTAACACGCCAAAGGATGAACAAACGTTGAAAAAAGAGGGGAAGTGCAACTTTTTTCTAAAGATTGCTTCAGGCGGGCCGATAGATCAACCGACAAGAGGGGTGTTCCCCGTGTGTTTGTGGTGAGAGGAGTGTTGCCATGCTGTCATTGCCGAGCATCAATACGACCAGCCCCCCTGTGCTGGCGTCACGCCCTGCGTTGGTGTCTGACGCGGTGCGTTCTGCTTCTTCAACAGGTTCTGCTTCGGCCATTGAACCCACTTCCGCCATCAGCAAGCAGCGCTCCAGGGTGGACAACCGGCAAGATCAACCGTCCGTGGAGTCTGGTCAGCTGGTGCAGGCAGGGCAGACTGCTCGCATGCAGTCTTCGGCGATTCAGGTCAATGGGGCCGAGCCCCGGTCAACGAAGGACGCCCCGCCCTCAGAGAAGAGTCCAGTTCAAAGAGCGTTGGACGTGCAAATTCGCGAGTTGTTGGCCAACGTATGGAATGCCAGTGGGAAAGCGGTCGATTTCTTGCTGGGCAGAGACGACACACTGCTTGAACAGACGCTGAAAGAGGTGCAGCTTCCCGTGGAGGTGGATTTGCTGACGGGGATGAAAGCTGCAAATCCAGGGGGCAACCCAACCCCCGGAAAGCCCCCTTCGGCGGGGAGCGTGCAGTCTTACAACGCGTCAGGCAATGCTAACGGGACGTTGTCCCGTGGGCTGTTGCTGGATTTGGTGGCCTGAGTTGGCCTGATCGTGTGCATCAAATGCGGTGACGCACCGCAGCACTGCCCACCGCCAGCTTTTCCATCAGCGTGATGGGGATCTGCTTCAGGGGCAACACTTCGTTGGCGGCACCGGCCTGGATGGCCATGCGTGGCATCCCAAACACCACGCAAGTGGCCTCGTCCTGGCAGATGTTGTAGCTGCCCGCATCACGCATTTCTTTCATCGCCTGTGCGCCGTCTGCGCCCATGCCGGTCAGCATCACCCCATAAGCGTTGGGCCCCAACACCTTGGCGGCAGAGCGGAACAGCACTTCGACGGAAGGCTTGTGTCGGTTCACGGGTTCGGTGTCTTCCACCACGGCCACGTAATTGGAGCCACTGCGGTCAATTCGGAACTGCTTGCCACCCGGAGCGATGTAAGCGTGCCCGGGCAGGATCCGCTCGCCGTTCGACGCTTCTTTCACACTGATGCGGCACAGCGAATCCAGTCGGGCCGCAAAGCTGGTGGTGAAGCCCGGGGGCATGTGTTGGGTGATGACAATGGCAGGAGAGTCCGCGGGCAGGGGGACCAGCACCTCGCGGATGGCCTCGGTTCCGCCAGTGGAGGCCCCGATGCAGATCACCTTTTCCGTGGACAGACGGCTTGGGGTTGGGCGCACAGCGGTTGATGCGGGGGCCGCTGCCACGGTTTTGCCCGGGGTCTTCACGGTTTCGGGCGGGGTTGACGTGTGGCGGCTCACATGCGCCACGGCGGCGGTGCGAATCTTGTCAACAATTTCGGTGGACAGTTCTTTCAGCCCAGACGACACCCCAATGCGTGGCTTGGCCACAAAGTCGATGGCCCCCATTTCCAGCGCCCGCATGGTGATTTCCGCGCCTTTTTCGGTCAGCGTGGACACCATCACCACCGGCATGGGGCGAAGGCGCATCAGCCGGGACAGGAAATCCAATCCGTCCATGCGCGGCATTTCCACGTCCAGCGTGATGACGTCCGGGTTGAGTTCTCGGATCATTTCGCGAGCGATCAGCGGATCGTTCGCGGCGCCCACACAGGTCATGTCGGGCTGTTGGTTGATGATCTCGGTCAGTAGGCTGCGAACCAGCGCTGAGTCGTCGACCACGACAACCCTGATTTTTCCCATGCTCAAAAAACTCCATTAAAAAAGATCGACCGACCCACCTGCGGTGGTCTTGGCCAGCACGGCAGCACTGCCTTTGCGTTCCGTGGTTTCCAGTGTCTCGGGGTGGGAGTGGGCCAGCTTTTTCACCATCGCCTTGCCTGAGGTGGGGAAAAACACCACCTTACGCGGGTAGATGTCCAGCACATCCTTGGACACGATGGTGATGCGCTCCGTGTGCAAGTAGTCCAGCACAAAACGCGTGTTGCGCTCGCCGACGTTCATGGTGGTGAATCCTGCCATGACTTGGCCTCCGCCGAACACCTTGGCTTGCATGCTTTCGCGCCGCGCCCCCAGTTTGATCATTTCGTTGATCAACAATTCCATGGCATAGGATCCGTAACGACCGGAGGTGTCGGCGCTGTCACCTTCCGGCAGCATGAAGTGGTTCATTCCGCCCACCGACACTTTGGGGTCCCAGATGCAGGCCGCAATGCAGGAACCCAACACCGTCATGATCACGATGTCCTGGTTGGACACGAAGTATTCGCCCGGCAGGACTTTGACGGCGTCGGACTGGAAGTGGTGATCAAAAAAGAAAAAGGAGGCTTCACCCGGCTTGCGCGGCTGGCTGCGCAGCGAGGTCAGGGAACTGCTTTTTTGCAGGCCGACCGATGCCGCAGCGGGTGGCTTCATCGCAGCTCCCGAACCCTGAGGGACGCTATAGGCGTTCATAGACGGTCTTTCCCCTCAGTGCAAACAACGTTTTGGCGTCGGTGAAGTTCTCGGCGTGCCCGACGAACAGCATGCCTCCGCGTTTCATGTTGCGGTGAATGCGCTCCAACACGCGCCGTTGAGTGGCCGCATCGAAGTAGATCATGACGTTGCGGCAAAACACAAAGTCAAAGGGTTCCTTGAAGGGCCAGTTGTCCTGGATGAGGTTGACGGTGAAGAAGTCGATGTGCTTTTGAAGCTCAGGCTTGACCCGAACATACCCGCTGTTCTTGCCCTTGCCCCGCAGGAAGTACTTGCGCAGTTGCTCCGCAGACAGACCTTTGACGTTCTCCGCCTTGTACACCCCGTTCGCCGCCGTCGACAACACCTTGGTGTCGATGTCGCTGCACTGGAGCACGTAATTGGCGTGGCTTCCCAGGGTGTCGATCACCGTCATGGCAATGGAATACGGCTCTTCTCCAGTGGATGTGGCGCTGCACCAGATGCGCGGTGTGGCGCCCGAGGGCATCTTCCTCAAGTGATCCGCCAAGATGGAGAAATGGTGCTGTTCCCGAAAAAATGCGGTGAGGTTGGTGGTCAGCGCGTTGATGAATTCTTGCCATTCACCGCCATCGTGACTTTCCAACCAGTCAAGGTAGTCTTTGAAACTGTCGTGACCGGTTTCACGCAATCGCCGCGAGATGCGGCTGTAGACCATGGCGTGCTTGCCATCGTGCAAGCTGATGCCTGCCCGCTGGTAAATCAGCGCTTTGATGCGTGCAAAGTCCTGGTCGCTCCAAACGAACTCCCGACCTTGGTTGAGGTTGGATGTGTCGTCTGAGGCCGCGCCGTGTGGTTTCATGAACAGATGGGGCTGATGGGAAGCCCGGGCAGAACAAAGGACTGCCCGGCGTTTGCAGGTCAATGCCGAGAACGGCGAATCAGTCCGCTGGTGTCCAAGATCAACGCAACTTTGCCGTCCCCAAGGATGGTGGCCCCGGACACGTTGCTCACTTTGCGGTAGTTGCTTTCCAGGTTCTTGATCACCACCTGTTGCTGCCCCAGCAGCTCGTCGACCATGACGGCAACACGTTGGCCTTCGGCCTCGATCACCACCATGATGCTGTTGGCGCTGGTGTAGTCTTTGCGAGGAACCTCAAACACGCGCTCCAACTCAATGACCGGCATGTACTCTTCCCGGACCTTCACGAGCTGGGCGCCCTGGGCAACGGTGTTGATCTCTCCGGGTTTCACCTGGAAAGATTCCACGACAGACGACAGCGGGAGGATGTAAACCTCGTCGCTGACGCGCACCGACATGCCATCCATGATGGCCAAGGTCAATGGCAGGCGCACCATCACCTTCATGCCCTTGCCTTCCCGGGACTCGATTTCCACCGTGCCGTTCAGGGAGGCAATGTTCTTTTTGACCACGTCCATGCCCACACCGCGCCCCGAAACATCGGTGACCACATCGGCGGTTGAGAAGCCTGGTGCAAAGATCAGCTGCCACGCTTCCTGATCCGTGATCTGGTCAGAGACTTCGATGCCCTTTTCCTTGGCCTTGGCAATCAGCTTGTCGCGGTTGAGGCCGCGCCCATCGTCTTTCACCTCAATCAGGATGGAGCCGCCTTGGTGAGAGGCAGACAGAGTGACCGTGCCAGTCTCTGGCTTGCCTGCAGCAGTGCGAACGTCAGGCATTTCAATGCCGTGGTCACAGCTGTTGCGGATCAAATGGGTGAGCGGATCGGTGATCTTCTCAATCAAACCCTTGTCGAGCTCGGTGGCCTCACCATGTGTGACCAGTTCAACCCGTTTGCCCAGTTTGCTGGCCAGATCGCGAAGCATGCGTGGGAACCGACTGAAGACGACCGACATCGGGATCATTCGGATCGACATGACCGACTCTTGAAGGTCGCGGGTGTTTCGATCCAGATCGGCGAGCCCCGCCAGCAACTGCTGGTTCGTCACAGGGTCCAGTGTTCGGCTGTTTTGCGCCAGCATCGCTTGGGTGATGACGAGTTCACCCACAAGGTTGATGAGCTGGTCCACTTTGCTCACGGAAACGCGCAACGTTGACGACTCAAGTTGTGCGGCTTGTGCGGCTGGCTTGATCTCCCCCTTGCCAGGGGCTGCACTGGCTGGTTTTGCCGGTGCGGACGGAACGGGCGTCACCGTTGCAGGAGCGGGACTGGCTACAGAGGCTGGTGCCGCCGTTGAGGCAGACGAGGGGGCGTCGTCGAACAGCCCGAATCCATGGTCTTCCTGGGGCGCTGCGGAGGGTGTCTGCGCGGGTCCCTGACCGATCGGATGAATCCGGATGTTTTCCTTGGCGACGTGGAACGCAAAAAGGTCAATCAGTTCACTGTCGGATGAAGATGTCTCCACCGCGAAAATTCGAGTGAGCTTGTCTTCCGATGGCATGGATTGGATGGTTCCAAGCCCAGCAATGTCCCTGAACAGATCAAAAATGGCGTCTGCTTGTTCAGGGTGATCAATCGGGCCCACGTGGATTTCGAGCTTTCGGACTCCGTCTGTTGCCGGTGATGACGCGGCAGGAGCGGGAGCAGGAGCGGCTGCGACGGGGGCCGGTGGCGGGGCAACCCGCGTCGGGGCAGGGGCCGCGGGGACAGGGGCTCCCCCGGCGGCGAGAACGCGAATTCGCTCCACCAAACTGCTGGTGTCCATTTCTTCGCCTCCGGCTCCTTGGTGTCGGGCCAGGAGGCCTTTCAGGGCGTCCGAAGACTCCAGGAGCACGTCCACCATGGGGGTGCTTGGCTTGAGTTCGTGTCGGCGCAGCTTGTCCAGCAGCGACTCCATCTGGTGGGTGAGCTCCGCCACATCAGCGAAGCCGAACGTGGCAGCCCCCCCTTTGATGGAATGCGCACACCGGAAGATGGCATTCAACTCCTCGTCATCGGCGGTGTCGATGTCGAGGTGAAGCAGCATCTGCTCCATCTGATCCAGGTTTTCACCCGCTTCTTCAAAAAAGATTTCAAAGAACTGGGAAAGGTCGATGGAATCGCCGGAGCCGTGGTTTTCTTGCATGGAAACACCC
>DASUON010000093.1:0-2862 GCA_036276615.1 Burkholderiaceae bacterium | reverse complement strand
CTGCTGACGGACCTGGTGGCTTCGGTCGGCTCGGTCCCGGCACCCGCCTCGCCCACGCCGTCGCCTGCGGCCTGAACCCGTTTTTTCACTTTCTTCACCCCCACACGCCATGGCAACCTCCAAACCCAAGGGCCTGGGCCGCGGCCTCGAAGCCCTGCTGGGCCCCAAGCTGTCTGACACCACAGACGGCAGCCCCGCCGCCACCGCCGACGTGCCCAGCACCCTGGCCCTGTCTGACCTGGTGCCCGGCACCTACCAGCCCCGCACCCGCATGGACGAGGGTGCGCTGTACGAGCTGGCCGAGAGCATCCGGGCGCAGGGCATCATGCAGCCCATCCTGGTGCGGCGGCTGGACGAGGCCGATGGCCTGGCCCGCCTGGGTGCCCTCAACCAGGCGTTGGGCCAGCCGGCACCGCAGCGCGGGGCGCGCCCGGTGTACGAAATCATTGCCGGTGAACGGCGCTTCCGTGCCGCGCGCCTGGCCGGGCTGGAGACGGTGCCCGTGCTGGTGCGCGACGTGCCCAACGAAGCCGCCGCCGCCATGGCGCTGATCGAGAACATCCAGCGCGAAGACCTCAACCCGCTGGAAGAGGCCCAGGGCCTGCAACGCCTGATCAAAGAGTTTGGCCTCACCCACGAGCAGGCCGCCCAGGCCGTGGGCCGCTCGCGCAGCGCGGGCAGCAACCTGTTGCGCCTGCTCAACCTGGCCGACCCGGTGCAGACCATGCTGATGGCCGGTGACATCGACATGGGCCACGCCCGTGCCCTGCTCAGCCTGGACCGGGCCACGCAGATCACCGCGGCCCAGCAGATCGCGGCCAAGAACCTGTCGGTGCGCGAGGCCGAAAGCCTGTCCAAGAAGCTGGCCGCCGAGTTCACCCTGACGCCGCAAAAGCCCAAGAAGGAAAAGTCCCGCGACATCAAGCGCGTGGAAGACGAGCTGGCCGACCTGCTCACCGCCAGTGTGGAGGTGCGGGTGAAAAAGCGCGTCAAGCGCCACGGGCGCGTGGAGGATGTGGGCGAGCTGGCCATCGGCTTCGGCTCGCTGGACGAGCTCAATGGCCTGATCGAGCGGCTGCGGCGGGTTTGATCTTCGTTAACATCGCGAATTCAAAAAAATGGTTTGATGCGCAATTCAATTCAGGGAGGAATGTTCATGCGTATGAGCGTGTTGATGCGTCGTTCGGTGTTGGTGATGGCCGCGGTGATCGCGGCAGGTTGTGCCAACATGAAAAGCCACGACGAGTTGGCGGGTCAGGTTCAGTCTGCACACCGCAACGGGGGTGTGGCAGCGGCCCTCCAAACGTTGGAAGCCAGTGCCACGACGGAAGAGCAGAAAACCGCGCTTCTGTACAACCTGGAGCGAGGCGAGTTGCTGCGGTTGGCCAATCGGTACGGCGACAGCACCCAGGCGTTTTTGTTGGCCGACACCAAGGTCAAGGCGTGGGAAGAAGCGGCCAAGACCAATCCGGACAAGTTGCTGGGCACGCTGGGCGCCGCCGCCATCAGCGAACGCCTCAAGGTGTATGAAGGCCAGGACTACGAGAAGGTCTGGCTGACCACCCGGCTGGCCCTCAACCGCATTGCCGAGGGCGATTTCGATGCCGCCCGCGTGGACATCAAACGCACCCACGAGCGCGAAGCCGTCATTGCCGAATTCCGCGCCAAGGAGACCTCTGCGGCCGAGGAAGAGGCCAAAAGCAAAGGGGTGACCCAGTCGAACCAGGAAATCAATGGTTATCCGGTTGAGACCCTGAACGACCCCGAAGTTCTGGCCCTGAAGAACGGTTACCAGAATGCGCTCAGCCACTACCTCGCTGGCTTTTTGTATGAGGTGCTGAATGAGCCTGGACTGGCTGCGCCGGGCTACCGCAAGGCCATTGAACTGAAGCCCGGCGTGAAACTGCTGGAAGAAGGCCTGGGCGGGCTGGACAACCGCACCAGCTTCACCCACAAACGCCGCCAGCAGATGACAGACGTGCTGCTGATTGTCGAGGCGGGCGATGCCCCTGCCCGCAAGCCCAAGGCCTTCACCTTGCCCGTGCCCACGGGCCGTGGTTTGCGCACGGTCAGCATTTCCTATCCGGTCATTGACGCCTCCAAAGACACACCGCTGTCGGCCCTGTCGGTGGCCGACAAGGATTTCAAGCTGGAAAACGTGGTGGACGTCAACGTGATGGCCCGCCGCGCGTTGAAGGACGAGATGCCCGGCATGGTGTTGCGCGGCATCACCCGCGCGATTGTCAAAGGGGTGATGCAGGATCAGCTGGAAAAGAACGCGGGCATGTTCGGGGCCATTGTGGGCGCGGTGGCATCGGTGGCCACCGAAAAGGCCGACGATCGGATGTGGCGAACCTTGCCTGGTCGCGTGTACGTGGCTCGTGGCTACTTGCCAGAGGGCAAACATCGTGTGAAGGTGGATGGGCGCGACCTGAACATCGACGTGGAGGTGGGAGGGCAGTATTCGCTGGTGCCCATTCGGTTGTATGGCGACAGCGCTGTGGTGGGGCAAGTCGGTCGGTTTGGGCGCATTGTTGCGCAGCCGCCCAAGCCCGTTGCAGAAGCCCCGGTGGCCAAGGAAGTGGTTTCCAAGCCTGCGCCCACCAAAAAGGCTCCCGTTCGAAAGCCGTCCTCTCAAAAGCCCGTCACTCCTTGAGGCACACACATGACTTCTGCACGTTTTTTCATTCCAATGGCCGTTGTCGCGGGTGTCATGGGGATGGCCCCTGCGGCCTTTGCTCAGCATGAGCCGGGTACCTCTCCCGCCGTGGCGGCCAAAGTCATGCTGCGGGGGGATGCCCACGGCATCCGCATTCCGGAAATGCGGGCGGTGCGGCGCAACGATGTGCTCAGCGTTCAGGT
>DASUON010000092.1:0-8890 GCA_036276615.1 Burkholderiaceae bacterium | reverse complement strand
CCCCGGTGACCGAGCTTCAAGTGCAGGCCCTGCGCGGCAGCCCGGCGCGATGAATCACCCCCTTTCCCACAACCCTTGAAGCTGATCCCCCATGAAAACAAGCACCGTCTACCTCGTCCTGTCAATCCTGGGTGCCGCGCTCCCGCTGTCGTTCTTCGTGCCTTTTGTGGCCGCGCACGGCTTGGACGTGCCGCTGTTCTTTGCGCAGCTGTTTGCCACCCGGATCAGCGGCTTTTTCGCGATGGACGTGCTGGCGTCCGGGCTGGTCACCGTGGTGTTCACGCTGAGCGAGTCCCGCCGCCTGGGCCTGCGTCAGGGGCCTTGGTGTCTGCTGGGGCTGGGCGTGGGGGTGTCGCTGGCCTTGCCCTGGTTCCTGTGGTTGCGCCAACGCCACCTGGAAGCCAGCGCCCAATGAACATCCACCTTCCACATTGACAAATATCCGGCAACAAACTTTCCACGCCCCAACCCCCACCCCACACCACGGGCAGTGAGCTGAAAGTTTTTTCTCATCAAAATCAAACACCTACGGACACCCATCCGGACTAACCCTAGACCCATCGATTCTGGCCCGTGACTTGCGAACGGCAGGCGACATGCCACTTCGTCCTGCCCGTTGCACGGTGGGACGGCTGGCCCTCCGGGCTCACGCCTGCCCCCCACGTCAACGGAGACAAGCCACGATGGAAACCTTTTACGAGGTCATGCGCCGCAAGGGCATCACCCGCCGCAGCCTGATGAAGTACTGCTCGCTCACGGCCACGTCGCTGGGGCTGGCCCCGTCGGTGGTGCCGCAGATCGTCCACGCCATGGAAACCAAGCCGCGCACCCCGGTGCTGTGGCTGCACGGGCTGGAGTGCACCTGCTGCACCGAGAGCTTCATCCGCAGCGCGCACCCGCTGGCCAAGGACGTGGTGCTGTCCATGATCAGCCTGGACTACGACGACACGTTGATGGCCGCCGCCGGTCACCAGGCCGAGGCCATCCTGGACGAGATCATCACCAAGTACAAGGGCAACTACATCCTGGCGGTGGAAGGCAACCCGCCGCTCAACGAAGACGGCATGTTCTGCATCCAGGGCGGCAAACCCTTCCTGGACAAGCTCAAGCGCGTGGCCAAGGACTGCAAGGCCGTGATCGCCTGGGGCTCTTGCGCCAGCTGGGGCTGCGTGCAGGCCGCCAAGCCCAACCCCACGCAGGCCACGCCCATCCACAAGGTCATCACCGACAAACCCATCATCAAGGTGCCGGGCTGCCCGCCCATCCCCGAGGTGATGACGGGCGTGATCACCTACATGCTGACCTTCGACAAGATTCCCGAGCTGGACCGCCAGGGTCGGCCCAAGATGTTCTACAGCCAGCGCATCCACGACAAGTGCTACCGCCGCCCGCACTTCGACGCCGGCCAGTTCGTCGAGGCGTTTGACGACGAATCCGCCCGCAAGGGTTATTGCCTCTACAAGGTGGGCTGCAAGGGCCCCACCACCTACAACGCCTGCTCCACCGTCATGTGGAACGAGGGCACCAGCTTCCCCATCAAGGCGGGGCATGGCTGCATCGGCTGCTCGGAAGACGGTTTCTGGGACAAGGGCTCGTTCTACGACCGGCTGACGCAGATCCACCCGTTCGGCATCGAGGCCAATGCCGACCAGGTCGGCACCACCGCCGTGACCGTGGTGGGCGCCGCCGTGGCGGCACACGCGGCCATCTCGGTGGCGCGGCGGGTGCGCGACACCTCGGGACAAACCCCGTCCTGACGCCCAAAACCTCACAACATATTAGGCCTTTGCGCTTTTGAATAAAGCGCAAACAGCTACAAATTAAATAGCACAAGGACTGCCGCCATGGGTGCATACGAAACACAGGGCTTCAAGCTCGACAACACCGGCCGCCGCGTGGTGGTCGATCCGGTCACGCGCATCGAAGGCCACATGCGTTGTGAAGTCAACGTGGACAGCAACAACGTCATCCGCAACGCCGTTTCCACCGGCACCATGTGGCGCGGGCTGGAGGTCATCCTCAAGGGCCGCGACCCGCGCGACGCCTGGGCCTTTGTGGAGCGCATCTGCGGCGTGTGCACCGGCACCCATGCGCTGACCAGCGTGCGGGCGGTGGAAGACGCCCTGGGCATCAAGATCCCCAAGAACGCCCACCTGCTGCGCGAGCTGTTCGACAAAACCCTGCAGGTGCACGACCACGCCGTGCACTTCTACCACCTGCACGCGCTCGACTGGGTGGACGTGGTCAGCGCCCTCAAGGCCGACCCCAAGAAGACCAGCGAGCTGCAACAACTGGTGTCGCCCAGCCACCCGCTGTCCAGCCCCGGCTACTTCCGCGACGTGCAGAACCGCCTGAAGAAGTTCGTGGAAAGCGGCCAGCTCGGGCCCTTCATGAACGGCTACTGGGGCAGCAAGGCCTATGTGCTGCCACCCGAAGCCAACCTGATGGCCGTGACCCACTACCTGGAAGCCCTGGACCTGCAAAAGGACTGGGTGAAGGTGCACACCATCATCGGCGGCAAGAACCCGCACCCCAACTTCCTGGTGGGTGGCGTGCCCTGCGCCATCAACCTCGACGGCGTGGGCGCCTCGGGCGCGCCCATCAACATGGAGCGGCTGAACTTCATCAAGGCGCGCATCGACGAGATGAACGAGTTCATGAAGAACGTCTACCTGCCCGACGTGCTGGCCATCGGCACGCTGTACAAACACGCGGGCTGGCTGCACGGCGGCGGCCTGTCGGCCACCAACGTGATGGACTACGGCGAGTTCCCCAAGGTCAACTACGACAAGTCCACCGACCAGCTGCCCGGCGGCGTCATCCTGAACGGCAAGTGGGACGAAATCCACCCCATCGACCCGCGCGACCCCGAGCAGGTGCAGGAGTTCATCACCCACAGCTGGTACCAGTACGGCGACGAGACCAAGGGCCTGCACCCCTGGGACGGCGAAACCGTGCCCCACTACAAGCCCGAAGGCCCCAACTTCAAAGGCACCCGCACCCGCATCGAGCACGTGGACGAAAGCGCCAAGTACTCGTGGATCAAGGCCCCGCGCTGGCGCGGCCATGCGGTGGAGGTGGGCCCGCTGTCGCGCTACATCCTGGCCTATGCCCACGCCAGCAAGGGCAACAAGTACGCCCAGCGCCCCAAGGAGCAGCTGGAGTTCTCGGCCCAGATGATCAACAGCGCCATCCCCAAGGCGCTGGGTCTGCCCGAAACGCAGTTCACCCTCCAGCAGTTGCTGCCCACAACCATCGGTCGCACGCTGGCGCGCTGCCTGGAAGGCCAGTACTGCGCCGAGATGATGCTGGACGACTACGCCGAACTCATCGCCAACATCAAGGCCGGTGACACCGCCACCGCCAACGTCGAGAAGTGGGACCCCGCCACCTGGCCCAAGGAAGCCAAGGGCGTGGGCACCGTGGCCGCACCGCGCGGCGGGCTGGCGCACTGGATCAAGATCAAGGACGGCAAGATCGAAAACTACCAGTGCGTGGTGCCCACCACCTGGAACGGCTCGCCCCGCGACCACAAGAACCAGATCGGCGCGTTCGAGGCCAGCCTGCTCAACACCCCCATGGTCAACCCCGAGCAACCGCTGGAAATCCTGCGCACGCTGCACAGCTTCGACCCCTGCCTGGCCTGCTCCACCCACGTGATGAGCCCCGACGGCCAGGAAATGGCCCGCGTCACCGTCCGCTGAGCCCCACGCCACGTTTCGGCCCCCCACAGGAGACCCACATGCCACACCAAACCCTGCGCCAAACCCTTCGCCAAACCCTGCGTGGTGTCGGCGCGACCGCCTTGCTGGCCGCCCTCGCCACCTCCGCCCAGGCCCACACCGGCCACGGCACCCACAGCCTGATGGAAGGGCTGGTCCACCCCTTCGGGGCCGACCACCTGCTGGCCATGCTGGCCGTGGGCGTGTGGTCGGTGTCGGCCCTGCCGCAAGGCAAGGCCTGGTGGGGCCCCGCCGCCTTCATGGCCGCGCTGACCGCCAGCGCCGCCCTGGGCGCCGCCGGGCTGACCGTGCCCTACCTGGAACACGCCATCGCCCTCAGCGTGGTGCTGTTCGGCCTGATGCTGGTGATGGCCCAACGCCGCCTGCCCACGGCGCTGGGCCTGGGCCTGGTGGCCGCCGCCGCCTCGCTGCACGGCCTGGCCCACGGGGCCGAAACCCCCACGTCCGAACTCAGCGGGTTTGCCGGGTACGCCGCAGGCTTTTTGCTGACCACCGCCGCGCTGCACGTCAGCGGCATGGGCGCGGGCCTGGCCATCCGCCGCTGGCTGGCCCAGCGCAGCGGCGTGGTGCTGGGCGGCCTGGGCGCGGGCCTGGGCGCTGCGGGCCTGTACCTGTTCGGCCAACTGGCCGCGTGAGTCTGGAGGCCCCACCATGTCGGCCACACCGTCCACCCCCCTGTCCGAGCAGAAATTTGCCGATGTCACCGGCATCGACACCAGTGCCGTGGCCCATGGCCGCAGCATCAAGTCGGTGTATGTGTACGAAGCGCCGGTGCGCGTCTGGCACTGGGTCAACGCCCTCGCCATCACCGTGCTGGCCCTCACCGGCTACTTCATCGGCGTGCCGCTGCCCTCCACCCCCGGCGAGGCCAGCGACCACTACCTGATGGGCTACATCCGCTTCACCCACTTTGCCGCCGGTTACGTGCTGGCCGTGGGCCTGCTGGGCCGCGCCTACTGGGCACTGGTGGGCAACCACCACGCCCGCGAGCTGTTCACCCTGCCGCTGCTGCGCAAGGCGTACTGGCACGAGGTGTTCATCATGCTCAAGTGGTACCTGTTCCTCATTCCCCGGCCCAGCCAGTACGTGGGGCACAACCCCCTGGCCCGGTTGATGATGTTCTTCGGTTTCCTGCTGCTGTGCCTGTTCATGGTGGTCACCGGCTTTGCCCTGTACGCCGAGGGCGCGGGCATGGGCTCGTGGCAGGACAGGCTGTTTGGCTGGGTCATCCCGCTGTTCGGCCAGAGCCAGGACGTGCACACCTGGCACCGCATGGGCATGTGGGCCATGGTCTGCTTTGTCATGTTCCACATCTACGCCGCCATCCGCGAAGACATCATGGGCCGCCAGAGCATCGTCAGCACCATGATCTCAGGCTTCCGGACGTTCAAAGATTGATGGCCTCCATGGCGCTTCGCCCAGCCTTTCAGCGCCCCGTTGGCGTGCCCGTGCGTGCCCCCGCGCACCCGGGCCGCCTGCTGGCGCGCTACTGCCTGGGGCCGCTGGCCCTGAGCCAGAGCGAGGCCGCCCGCCTGCTGGGCCTGTCGCGCCGCCGCCTGCACGAGCTGGTGCACGGCCAGCGCACCATGACGCCGGACACCGCCATCCGCTGCGCGGCCCTGTTCGGCATCGACGCCGGGTTCTGGCTCACCCGGCAAGCCGCCTGGGACAGCCACCAGGCCTGGCGCAGGCTGTGCTTGGCCGAGCCCACGAGCGCATCCGCTGCGGCCACTGCGACCACTGCGTCCGCAGCCCCCTCCTTCTCTCCGCTTTCCCGCTGAGGCCCCCATGCCCGACACCCCGCTGCGCCCCATGGCGTCCGAAACCGCCTGTCACCCCAGGGGTGACACCCCCCCGCCCCGCATCGTGGTGCTGGGCATCGGCAACCTGCTGTGGGCCGACGAAGGCTTTGGCGTGCGCTGCCTCGAAGCCCTGCAACAGCGCTACGACTGCCCGCCGCACGTCACGCTGGTGGACGGCGGCACCCAGGGGCTGTACCTCATCCACCATGTGCAGGACGCCGACCGCCTGCTCATCCTCGACGCCATCGACTACGGTCTGCCCCCCGGCACCCTGAAAGAGGTGCGCGACGACGAAGTGCCCCGCTTCATGGGTGCCAAGAAAATGAGCCTGCACCAGACCGGCTTCCAGGAGGTGCTGGCCCTGGCCCAGCTCACCGGCCACTACCCCGAGCAGGTGCTGCTGATCGGCTGCCAGCCCGAGGAGCTGGAGGACTACGGCGGCAGCCTGCGCCCGGTGGTCAAGGCCGCGATGGAAGACGCCCTGGCCCGCGCCGTGGCCCAGCTGACCGCCTGGGGGGCCACCCCCACCCTGCGCCAGCAGCCCCTGCCCGCCCACCACAGCGTGGTGGACGCCCCGCTGGCCCTCACCCCCTACGAGGCCGAGCGCCCCGCCCCCGATGCCGCCTGCCGCATCGGCGACGAGCGCTTCATGCCCACTGCCGGAGAACACTGACCATGTGCATCGGATGGCCCATGCAAGTGCAACAGGTCGAACCCGGCCACGCCGTGTGTGAACGCCGGGGCACGGTGCGCCGCGTGCGCACCACCCTGGTGGGCTCCGTGGCCCCTGGCGACTGGCTGCTGGTGTTCCTGGACGACGCCCGCGAACGCCTGGACCCCCAACGCGCCGCCGAGGTGGACGCCGCCCTGCAACTGCTGGAGCAGGTGGGGCTGGACCCGCAACACCCTCAGTCTGCCGACCCCGGCTTTGACCTGCCCTCGCGCTGGAGCCCCGAACAGCTCAAGGCCCTGACCGGCGGCGACGCCTGACCCCCCTTCCCTCCGCAAAACCCACCCCAAAACCACCCCCACACCCACCATGAGCACCACCCCCGCCACCCTCGCCGACCAGCCCCCGCTGGTGCAACGCCTGGCCCGCGAAACCGCCGCCACCTGGGTGGACGAAGCCACCGTCACCCCTTGGCTGGACCAGGGCGGCGACCGCGTGGTGCTGCTGGCCGGTGACCCCGTCCGCTTCCCCGAAGGACAGGACGTGGCCGTGGTGCTGCCCGAGCTGCTCAAGGCCTTCCCGGGTCGCCTGCAGGTGGGCGTGGTGGCCCGCGAACACGAAGACGCGCTGGCCCGCCGCTACGGCTCGCAACGCTGGCCCTCGCTGCTGTTCTTCCGTGACGGCCAGTACGTCACCGCCCTGCCCGGCATGCACGACTGGGACGTGTACCTGCAGCGCGTGGACGAGGCGCTGCAACGGCCCCCCTCGCGCCCGCCCACCGTCGGCATCCCGGTGGTCAACGGCAACGCCGCATCCCCATCCACGTCCTCCGCCTGCCACTGAGCCCCCACCCAAGGTCCGCCCCATGAAAGCCTTCCCCATCCCCGTGGTGTCGTTCGGCCCCGACGCGCCTGCCGACGACGAAGCCCTGGACTACCTGCCCCTGCCCAAGGACATGGACACCTACCAGCCGCCCGCCCTGCCCGAGCCCGAGGCGCTGAAGCTGCGCCCCGCCGCCCAGGCCGCGCTGGCCGCGGTGCTCGACGCCCTGCAGGCCGTGGCGGAACAGACCCCCGCGCCCGGCACCACCCCCTTCACCCGGGCCGTGCCCCTCAACCACCTGGCCGCCGAAGACCGGGCCCTCATCCACCAGGTGCTGGGCGAAGGGGAAGCCAGCGCCCGCGTGGCCCCCGATGCTGACGGGGTGGAGGTGCACATCCAGGAATCGCTGTTCGCCGGGGTGTGGCGCGTGGTCACCACCCAGGGCGACACCTGCCTGGACGACCGTGTGGAAGTGGGTGCCGTGCCCCAGGTGCTGCGCGACGTGGCCCGCGCCGACGCACTGGACCCGCCCGCCCCCTGGCGCGGCGCGCTGCCGCCCGGCGTGCAGAACGCCCCGCTGCTGGTGGACGAGGTGCGCGACCACAGCCGCCGCTGGCAGCCCGGCCAGGTGCCGCAGGTGGTCAACCTCAGCCTGCTGCCCGTCACCCCCGAAGACATTGCCTACCTCGACCACCTGCTGGGCACGGGCCGCATCACCGTGCTGTCGCGCGGCTACGGCAACTGCCGCATCACCAACACCCGGCTGCCCCACGGCTGGCGGGTGGTGTACTACAACGGCATGGACACCGTCATCCTCAACTCGGTCGAGGTGGTGGACGTGCCCGAAGCCGCCCTGGCCGCCCCCGAAGACCTGAGCGACTCGCACGCCCGCCTGGCCGACGTGCTGAACTGGCTGCACGAAGCCGCCTGACCCCCGCCATGGAACCCACCCCCTCCCCCCCACGCGGCTTTGAAGGCAGCTACCTGGGCGACCGCAACGCGCTGCGCCCCGGCTCGCGGCTGGAATGCAAAATCTGCTGGTGGGTCTACGACCCCGCGCAGGGCGACCCGCAGTGGCAAATCCCGCCTGGCACCCCGTTTGCCGACCTGCCCGCCCACTGGCGCTGCCCCGAGTGCGACGGCGACCCCGAGCAATTCCTGCTGCTGCCCGACGATGCCGCCTGAACCGCTTGAACCGCTTGCGCCACTGCTGTCCGACTGGGTGGCCCGCCTGCACGCCCACCACCAGGCCGTGCTGGACGGCCCCATGCGCGGCCTGCCCGTGGTCCACCCCCACCTGCGCGTGCAGGCCGTGGGCTGGACCTGGGTGGACGGTGCCCCCCCCGACGCGCCGGTGGCCGAAGGCCTGCTCATCACCCCCTGGTGCATGAACCTGGTGCGCCTGCACGCCGCCGCGCCCCCCGGCGCCACCCCGGGGGTCAAACGCACCCACCCGTTCGGCACCGAACGTTTTGACTTCATCGGGGCCGCTGTGGAAGGATGCGGCTGGATGGAGACCTGCAGCCTGTTCTCGCCCATGGCCGACTTTGCCGACCACGCCCAGGCCCTGGCCACCGCCGAAGCGGTGCTGGCCGAGCTGCGCCCCGCACCCGCAGCGTCGCCAGCGGCCTCCGCCCACCCCGCAGCACCCGCCCCTGCACCCGCACCCGCCAGCCGCCCCGGCACTGGCACTGCCCCGGTCAACACGGCCCGCCGGCGCTGGCTGCTGGGTGGCCGGGCCACCGGGGGCGCGGCATGAGCCTGGGCACGCTTTCGGCGGGCGAGGTGCTGCTGCGCCCGGGCCAGCCCGTGGGCCACAACGTGCAGTTGCAGCGCCCCGCCTGGGTGCAACC
>DASUON010000091.1:0-16534 GCA_036276615.1 Burkholderiaceae bacterium | reverse complement strand
TGCCCACCCCCCGGCCCATCCGCCAGGCACTCCTATTTTTGTAGCATGTCACGCTTTTTAAATAAGCGCTAGAGGCCAAAATCGCTTGTAACTTCCATGCCTGATGACCGCCCTGACGTGGTCACCACGCCACCGGCGCCTGGCCGCCACCGATAATCCGGCATGACCTCTGTCCCTGCCCAGTCCACACCCGTCGCGCCCGCCGCCCCCGTCTCTTCCGCTGACTTCAGCACCCTGCCCCTGTCGCCCGCCACCTTGGCCAACCTGGCCACGCTGGGCTACACGGCCATGACACCCATCCAGGCCGCCGCGCTGCCGCTGGCGTTGGCGGGTCAAGACCTGTTGGCCCAGGCCAAGACCGGCAGCGGCAAAACCGCCGCCTTTGGCCTGGCCCTGCTGGCCAACCTGAAGCTGGGCCGCGCCGCCTACACCGCCGCCGCACCGGGCACCGACAAGGACCCGCGTGCCCCCGGCACCGAGGACTACAGCAGCCTGCGTGTGCAAAGCCTGGTGCTGTGCCCCACGCGCGAGCTGGCCGAACAGGTCACCACCGAAATCCGCCGTCTGGCGCGGGCACAAGACAACATCAAGGTCGTCACCCTGTGCGGCGGCGTGCCGTTGCGCGGCCAGCTGGCCAGCCTGGGACATGGGGCCCACGTCGTGGTGGGCACGCCGGGGCGGGTCATGGACCACCTGGACCGGGCCAGCCTTAGCCTGGACTCGCTCAACACCCTGGTGCTGGACGAGGCCGACCGCATGCTGGACATGGGCTTTCTGGACGACATCGCCAAGGTGGCCGCCCAATGTCCCGCCCAGCGGCAGACCCTGCTGTTTTCGGCCACCTACCCCGAGGGCATTGCCCAGCTGGCCCGCCGCTTCATGCGCAACCCCGCCACCGTGACGGTGGAAACCCAGCACAGCGGCACCCACATCGAGCAGCGCTGGTACGAGGTGACCGAGGGCAACCGCCTGCACACCGTGGGCCGCTTGCTGGCGCACTTCCGCCCCGCCAGCACGCTGGCGTTCTGCAACACCAAGGCCCAGTGCCGCGACCTGGTGGAGGTGCTGCGTGCCGAAGGCCACAGCGCCCTGGCGCTGTTTGGCGAGCTGGAGCAGCGCGAGCGCGACCAGGTGCTGGTGCGCTTTGCCAACCGCAGCTGCTCGGTGCTGGTGGCCACCGACGTGGCCGCACGCGGGCTGGACATTGCCGCGCTGGCCTGCGTCATCAACGTGGACGTGACGCCCGACCCGGAGGTGCACATCCACCGCATCGGGCGCACCGGGCGGGCCGGTGAAGCCGGGCTGGCGCTCAACCTGGCCAGCCTGGACGAGATGGGCCATGTGGGCAAGATCGAGGTGCTGCAAAAGCAGGAGACCCCCTGGAGCCCGCTGGCCGAGCTGACGCCCACCGGCCAAGGCCCGCTGGTGCCGCCCATGGTGACGCTGCACATCCAGGGCGGGCGCAAGGAAAAGATCCGCCCCGGCGACGTGCTGGGCGCCTTGACCGCCGACCTGGGCTACACCCGCGAGCAGGTGGGCAAGATCAACGTGAACGACTGGTCCACCTACGTGGCCGTGGACCGCGACATTGCCAGCCAAGCCGCCAGCCGACTGAATGCCGGGCGCATCAAGGGCAAAAGCGTGAAGGTGCGCGTGCTGGAGGACTGAGGCCGCAAGGCTCGGGGCGCGGTCAGGGGGCGTTGTCGTCGTCGCTCTGGGCCCAGGGGTAGTCGTCGTCGCGGTACTGGGCGGCGATGGCGGCAAACTGGTCCGCCACGCGCACCAGGGCGTCGATCACGTCGGGGTCGAAATGGGTGCCGCGCTCCAGCACCATGGAGCGGATGGAGCGGTCGTGCGGATAGGCGCTTTTGTACACGCGGCGGGTGGTGAGGGCGTCGTACACATCGGCCACGGCCATCAACCGGGCGCTCAGGGGAATGGCGTCGCCCTGGAGCTGGCGGGGGTAGCCGGTGCCGTCCCAGCGCTCGTGGTGGCCGTAGGCGATGTCGGCAGCGCAGCCCAGAAAAGCACCATCGTCGTCGGTGAGTTCCCGCGCCGCGGTCACGATGGCCTTGTAGCCGTAGCCGCAGTGGCGTTTCATCACCAGCCACTCGTTGTCGGTGAGTTTGCCGGGCTTGAGCAGGATGGCGTCGGGGATGGCGACCTTGCCCACGTCATGCAGGGGGGCCGACTTGAACAGGGTCTGGATGAACGAGGGCTTGAGCCGCTGGCGGTAGCGGGGGTGGTCGCTGAGCTCTTCGGCCAGGGCCCGCACGTAGTTCTGGGTGCGGCGGATGTGGTTGCCGGTTTCGTTGTCGCGGGCCTCGGCCAGGGCACAGAAGGCGGTGATGGTGGCGCCCTGGGAGGCAATCAGCTGTTGGTCGCGGTGCATCACTTCGCGGGTGCGCTCGGCCACCAGGGTTTCCAGGTGGTCGTTGTGTCGCTTCAGCTCCCGCTTGGCATTGGCCAGTTGAAGGTGGGTGCGCACCCGTGCCCGCACCACGGGCGGCGACACGGGTTTGTGGATGAAGTCTTCGGCCCCCAGCATGAGGCCGCGTTCTTCGTCCACGGCGCTGTCCAGGCTGGTGAGGAAGATGATGGGCACGTCGCGCGTGGCGGGGTCGGACTTGAGGCGGCGACACACCTCGAAGCCGTCCACCCCCGGCATCACCACGTCCAGCAGGATGAGGTCCACCGGGTACTGGGCCACCTGCTCCAGCGCGTCGCTGCCGCTGGTGGCGAAGCTGAGCTCGTGGTCGTTGCCCAGGATGGACACCAGCAGCTCGATGTTGGTGAGCGAGTCGTCCACGATCAGGATCTTGCTGGGGGCGGGCGGCGAGGTCATGAAGTCCACCTTTGTTGTTCCATCAACTTGAGCAGCGCCACGCGGGCCTGCTCAAAATGCAGTTGCCGCGTGGCTTGGGCCACCGCGGCAAACTCGGCGCCGAGCACGCTGCCGCGCAATCGGTCTTCCAGCGTGGCGGCCAGCGCCCGGGCACCCAGGTTGCGGGCCCGCAACTGGGCGTCCAGGTTCTTGAGCATCGGCAGCAGTTGGGCCTCGCCCAGCGCCGCCTGGCCCGAGCCCGCGGGATCGGGCGTGCTCGCGGCAGCGGGTGCATCGGCGGGGAGCGAGGCCAGCTGGGTCAGGGCGGCAGACAGGGCCTGGGCCAGGGCTTCCACGTCGGCCTGGAGGCCGTCGGTCCCGTCCTCCCCCCCGCTGCGCACGCGGTGGCACACCGCATCGGCCAGCGCAACCAGGGGCAAGCCCAGGTTGCCGCCCTCACCCTTGAGGTTGTGGGCCAGGTTGTAGAGGTCGTCCAACGGGCCTTGCTGCACGGCAATGCGCAGGTGCTGGGGGGAGTCCTGGTGCCGCTCGGCAAACGACAGCAGCAGGCGCCGGTACAGCGCCACATTGCCGCCCAGGCGTTGCAGGCCCTCGGCCACCTGGAGGCCGGGCAGGGCCTGCACCAGGTCCGCGGCTTGCGCCCCTTCTGGCTCGGGCACGGACGGGGGCGGTGGGGCGGTGGGTGGAGGCGGAGGCAGCGCCGCGTCGGGGGGGCACGCGGTGTCGGTCAGCTCGCGCTCGGGAATCCAGCGCACCAGGGTGTCCACCAGTTCTTGTGGGTCGATGGGTTTGGCGATGTGGGCGTTCATGCCCACGTCAATGCAGGCCGCGCGGTCCGAGGCCATGGCAGCGGCCGTCATGGCAATGATGGGGACGAACCGCCCCTGCGGCATGTCGCGGATGCGGCGGGTGGCCTCCAGGCCGTCCATCACCGGCATGTGCAGGTCCATCAGCACGGCATCGAAATCGACCCGGCGCACCCAGTCCAGGGCTTCCTGACCGTGGTTGGCCAGGGTGACACTCAACCCGCCTTTCAGCAAGAACTCGCGCGCCACCTGCTGGTTGAGTTCGTTGTCTTCCACCAGCAGCACGTGTGCACCGCGCACCCGGGCCAGCCGTTGCCAGCAAGCGTCCAACTCGCTCACCACGGTGGGCGGTCGCAGCGGCGCCTGGTGTTGCAGCTGCACCAGGGTGTCCATGAGGCCCGAGGGGGTGACGGGTTTGATGAGCACCGCATCCAGCTTCACATCTTGCGCCGCACGCAGCAGGTCCTCGCGGCGGCTGGAGGTGACCATGACCACCGTCAGCGGGGTGGCTTGGGCCCGGGCGGCTTGCTGCATGGTTTGAGCGGCTTGCAGGCCATCCATGCCCGGCATGCGCCAGTCCAGCAGCACCAACTCAAACGGGCGGCCCTGTGTCAGCGCGTCGCCAAACAGTTGGACGCCCTGCGCACCGTCCATGGCGGTGGACACCTCACAGTGCCAGCTCTCCAGCAAGGTGCGCAGGATGAGCAGCGAGGTGTCCTGGTCGTCCACCACCAGCACCCGCAAGCCCCGCACCGGCGCAGTGCCCGCCCCGGCGGAGGTTGGGCCGCCTTGGGCCAGCCGCAGCTGGGCGGTGAAGGAGAAGGTGCTGCCGACCCCTTCTGCACTGTCCACCGCCAGCGTTCCACCCATGAGCGTCACCAGGTGTTTGCTGATGGTCAGCCCCAGCCCAGTGCCACCGAACTTGCGGGTGATGCTGGCATCACCCTGCACAAAGGGCTGAAACAGACGCTCGCGCTGCTGCGCTGACATGCCCACCCCGGTGTCGCGAACCAGAAACCGCAGACACACCTGTGCGCCGTCCTGGCTGACCCGTTCCACCCGAAGGTGAACCTCCCCCTGCGGGGTGAACTTGACGGCGTTGCCCACCAGGTTGTTGATGACCTGCCCCAGGCGCATGGGATCGCCATGCAGGCGGGGGGGCACGTCAGGCGGGATGTCCACAAACAGCTCCAGCCCTTTTTCCTCGGCCCGGGCCGAGAACAGGTCGGCGGTGGCGCACAGCACCTCTTCCAGCACAAAGTCCACCTGCTCCAGGTCCATGCGACCGGCTTCCACCTTGGAGTAGTCGAGGATGTCGTTCAAGATGCCCAGCAGCGCCTTGGACGAGCCCAGCACCTTGCCCAGGTAGTCGCGCTGCTGGGGGGTGAGCGACGTGTCCAGCGCCAGCTGGGTGAGCCCGATGATGGCGTTCATGGGCGTGCGGATTTCGTGACTCATGTTGGCCAGGAAGGCCGACTTGGCCTGGTTGGCCGCATCGGCCTGCCGCCGGGCCTGTTGCAGCTCTTGCGTGCGGTCTTCCACCATGCGCTCCAGGTGTTGGTGGTACTGGGCCAGGTCCGCCTCGGCCTGCAGCTGGCGGCGCAGGCGCTGGCGGGAAATGGCGGCCAGTCCCCCTGAAGCCAGGGCAATGGCCAGCCCCGCCCCGCCATACCAGCGCAGGTGGGTGTGCCATTCGGCCAGGTAGTCCAGCTCTGCCACGGCGGCCATCACGTACAGCGGCAGATCGCCCACCTGCCGAAAGCTGTACATGCGCTGCACACCATCGGCCGGACTGATGTCGTTGTAACTGCCCGTGCGTTCGCCCCGGGCCACAAAGGCCCTGACCGGGTGGCCTGGCATGGGCTGGCCCATGTTGTTGGGCAAGCGGGGGTTGCGGGCCAGCAGGCGCATCTGCCCGTCCCGCATCAGCACGGCCCCCTCCCGCCCCATGTCCAGCGAGGCGTAGAACCACTCGAACACGTCCAGCTTGACCACCACCTGAACCACCCCGGCCAGTTGCCCATCGGGAGTGTCCAGGCGGCGGCTCAGGGTCATCACCCAAATGCCCCACACGGGCGACAGCACCGACTCCGACACCACCAGGCCGGGGTTGCGGTCGGCTTGCAGGAGGGGAAACTCCTTTTGATCCGAAGGTTCCGACACAGGCACGGGCTGCATGCTGCTGTGCACCACATGGCCTCGGGCGTCACTCACCAGGATGGCCGCTGCCTCAGGAACCCGCAGGAGCCGTGCGGCCAGGTCAGCCTGCAGACGTTCGGGCAACGGACCATTCACCCGTCCGGTGGCCTCAGAGCGCAAAAGGTCCAAGGCGTCGAGCAGCAGCACATCGACCTTGGTCACCGTGGCCATGGCGTGCGCTTCCAACACGCGGGCCATGTTCTGCGTCTCGATGGCGGCATGCCGCTCCACGCTGCGCTTTTCCTGATACAGACTGAACCCCACCAGGCAGGCAAAGCCCACGATGCTGACCAGGCCGGCCAGCTCCGCCAGACGAAATGCAAACCCTTGGCGAGGCGGTGTGGTGTGGTGCGCGGGACTCATGGAAAGCGGCTCCATCCTGGCTCTTGCAAGAACCCGACCCATGCCCGGTCAAGCGCTTTTCAGAGGACCGTTGCACCTTAGCTCAAACCGATGTGCAAAACAATGACGCACATCGCCCCTTGACATCACCCGCGTGGGTGGTGCTGCGCATGCAGCGTCTTGAGACGCTCCCGCGCCACGTGGGTGTAGATGGTGGTGGTGGAAATGTCGGCGTGGCCCAGCAACAGCTGCACCGCCCGCAAATCGGCCCCGTGGTTGAGCAAATGGGTGGCAAACGCGTGGCGCAAGGTGTGGGGCGACAGGGGTGTGACGATGCCCGCCGTGCGGGCATGCTTTTTCACGATCATCCAGAAGGCCACCCGTGTCATGCCCTGGCCGCGGGTGGTCACGAACAGGTCATCGGTCTGCTGCCCGGCCAGGATGTCGGGCCTGGCCTCGGCCAGGTAACGCCGCAGCCAGGCCGCCGCTTCCAGCCCGAAGGGCACCAGCCGCTCCTTGCTGCCTTTGCCAAAGGTGCGCAGCACATGGTCGCTCAGGCTGACCTGGTGGGCCTTGAGTCCCACCAGCTCGCTCACCCGCAGGCCGCTGGCGTACATCAGCTCCAGCATGGCCCGGTCTCGCAGGCCCAGCGGCTGCGCCAAGTCGGGGGCGGCCAACAAGGCCTCCACCTGGTGTTCGGTCAGGGTTTTGGGCACCCGCATGGGCTGCTTGGCCGACAGCAGCGGCAACGTGGGGTCGGCCTGGATCCGGTGCTCGCGCAACGCCCAGCGGAAATACCGCTTGAACACGGTCAAGCGCCGGTTGGACGAGGTGGCCTTGGCGCGGTCGGTCTGCCCCCGGGTGTTGGGTGTGGTGCGGGGCCGAGCGCGGTGGGCGAAGTACTCGCGCAAATCCTGCGCGTCGGTCTGGTCCAGCGCCTTGCCGTTGTGTGCCTGCAGCCATTTGGCGTACAGCAACAGGTCCCCCCGGTAGGCGTCCAACGTCAGCCGCGCCAGCCCGGCCTCCATCCACACCGCATCCACAAACTGGTCGATGCTGGCGGTGGAGGCCCTCAGCACCTCCCCTGCCATCAGTTCAGCGACAGCTTTTGCTTGTCCACCACCGCCTTGTACACCTCAAACTCGGCCTTGATCTGTGCCGCAAATTGCTCGGGCGTGTTGCCGATGACCAGCGAGCCGGTGTCCTCGATGCGCTTTTTCACCGCCGGGTCGGTCAGCACTTGACGGACGGCATTGCCCACCTTGTCCACCACCTCTTTGGGCAGGCCTTTGGGACCCAGCACACCGTAGTAGGCCATGCGGTTGACGGGTTCCAACCCCACTTCCTTGAACGTGGGCACGTTGGGCAAGACCGCCAGCCGCTGCGGAGCCGCCACCACAATGGGGACGAGCTTGCCCGACTGGATGAAGGGCAAGGCCGAAGGCAGGTTGTCAAAAATGATGGGCACCTGCCCCCCCACCGTGTCGTTCAGGGCCGGACCCGCCCCCCGGTAGGGAATGTGGGTGATGAACACCCCCGCCAAGCTCTTGAACAGCTCGGTCTGCAAATGCCCGATGCCCCCCGTGCCCGAGGACGCATACGAGTACCGGCCCGGCGACCGTTTGAGCTCTTCGATGAACGCCTTGTAGTCCTTGGCCGGAAAGCTGGGGTGCACCGCGATCACATTGGGCGTGGCCGCGATGTTGACAATGGGGGTGAAGTCGGTGATGGGGTTGTACGGCGTCTTGGGGTTGATGGCCGGGTTGGCCGCCGTGGTGGACACCGTGGCCACACCCAGCGAATAACCGTCAGGGGCAGAACGCGAGGTGTCCAGCGCCCCCACCACCCCACCGCCACCGGCCTTGTTTTCCACAATGACCGACTGGCCCAGCGCCTTGCCCAGGGGATCGGCGATGGTGCGGGCCACGATGTCGGTGGTACCCCCTGCCGCAAACGGCACCACCAGCTTGATGACCTTGTTGGGGTAGGCCTGGGCCCACACCCCACCGGACAACAACATGGCCGTTGCAACGGCCCCCAGGCTGAACACACGACGACGCAGGCTCATGACACAACTCCTGTTGGAAGACGCTGGATGCGGCTGGCATGGTACTGCCACGCCGCGCACGCCGACGCATTCTGGACCGGACGCCGCCAGTGCCGGGTTGTGGTTAATGCATAAGTGCAAACCCGCAGTGGCGGGTCTCGGACAGACGCTTTTCGCAAGAACAGCATTCACTTCGCACACCGAAAGAACGGGCGCGACTCGCTTCATAGCATGGCATTGCAGCTGCAGTTTGGCGCTGCGCTCCGAACGCCACGGAAGTCTGGCGACAGGACTGAAAGCGAGTCAACATGAACAAAACAACGTCCGGCGCAACGGGCATTGACCTGGCCTTGTCGCCCAAGCGTCAACACTGCCTGAAAGACGCCGCCACGCTGCTCGGGGCCCCTGCAGAGGTGGCCCAGCAGTTTGCCGACATCGGCGCCACCGCCATCGAGGGCTTTGCCTTTCATGTGCTGCCCATGGGGCCCGCGGACGGTCCGTGGCTGGCCAGCGTCCAGTTTGCGCGCCCCCCCGAGGTGAGTGAACCGGTGTGGCTTGACGCGCTGCTGGTGGCCAACGGCCAGGCCATGCTGGTGGACGACATGGCGTTCAGCCTGGAAGAAAACGGCGACGGCGTGCTGCTCATGCGCCTGCCCCCCGAGCTGGACGATGGACGCTTCCTGGCGGCACGCCTGGAAGGCATGTTGTCCCTGTGCCGTGGCGTCTGTGCGGGCGCGGTGGCCTGCGCCCAAGTTCCCCAACGTGAAGGAGCATCGGCATGAGCGCGCTCCACGAACAGGTGCAGGAACAGGAACTGGAAGCACCGGACGAGGTGCTGACCCTGCTGCACGACACGGCCTTGCAGCTCGGCGCATCGGCCGAGCAGGCGAAGGAAGCTGCCCGCACCGGCGTCATTGACCTGGAATGCCGAAGCATCTCGGTCGGGTTTTCGGTCGACGAAACCGCCCTGGTGCTGAGCGCACCGCTGCCCGGCGCGTGGTTCAACGACCCCACCAACCGCCGCCGCGCCCTCATGACCTGCTCCTCGCTGATGCTGCAGTCGGGCGTGGCCTTCTGCCGCCCGTTCAGCGAGATCGCCTCTGGCGCCGCCCTGATCTGCCGCTGGCCCTTGGAAAAGGGCACCGCCGCCCGCCTGGCGGCATGGATCACCGAATTCGCCGCCATGGCAAACATGACTTGTCGCTTTATCGAGCAGGAGGCCGCATGACCATTTCCAACACCAACCGCGCCAACCTGGGTGGCAATCTGCAACTCGTTCCCGTCGGAGGGAACGACTCCACGGTGCGCCGGGCCGAAACCGACCTGGCCCACCGAAGCGCACCCATGGGACACGACACGCTGGCCTCGCGCACGTTGACCATGCCACGCAATGACAACAACGCCCCCCCTCCTCCCCGCGCTGCGCTGACCGCGTTGCCTCCATTGCCCACATTCCCGAATGCAGGGGGAGGAGCCGAAGCCTCGCCCCCGCACACCGGTGGCACCCCCTTGCTCGACCTGTTCGAACTCTCGAGCCGACGCACGCCACACTTCCGCGACAACCAGGCACCCAACACACAAGCACAAGCCCCCGCCGGGCAGAGCTGGCGGGCCGCACTGGGTGCCGCGCTCGGTCATGCGGCCAGCGGTGTGGCCAAGGTGGCCATCGGTGCCAAGGACGAAGTGGCCGGCCAACTGTCGGCCCTGAAGTTGCTCAACCCGGGCACACGCCTGCCCGCAGCCGCCCTGGGCCACCTGATCCACCAGGCCGTGTCGGTGGGCGTGCCCACCTTTGCTCGGGAGATGATGGCCGAGGCCCTGATCCTGTCCATGCGGCACATGCCACCCACCCACGCGCTGGGGTTGCAACTGGGCGTCAGCGTCGTCAACGTCGGTGCCCAGGCTGTTCGCCGCATGCGGGAGGCACGCAATCCCGACGCTGCAGCACGGGGTTTCCATGCCATCAGCAAACAGCAGTGGGACCAACTCGCCCCGGCCGACCAGGACAAGCTGCGTGCGCAGCAGCAGCTGCATTCGCGCATGCTCACCAACATACAGGTGGCGGCCTCGCTCACCCACCTGACACTGGGCGCCCATGCAGCGATCACGCAGGACAAGGGCAACGAGACCGCCTCCAAGTTGTTCGTCAAGGACTTCAAGACCCTCGTCTATTCCGGCATGCGCGACTCGCTGCAAGCCAGTTTCCAAATGGTCAACCCCGGCAAAGACACCCAGGGCGTGAGCGGGACCCACATGACGGCCGCGGCCACCTTCTACGCCCTGGCCAACGCCGGTGGCAACTACGCCTTCAGCCACCTGCCGGGCATGGTGCCCAACGCCCAAGTGGCCGACCAGGTGCTGCGCGGCCAGAGCGACGCCATGTCCAGCAGCCAGGCCTGGCTCACCAAGGCCGGTGTGGCGGGCGTCAAGGCCGCCATCAACACCGTGGTGGAAGCGTCCGACTGGATGTCGGTGACGCAGCAGGAAGCCAACCAGGCTGGCACCAAGCAGAAATGGGAACCCGAGCTGAAGCTCAAGAGTGGCAATACCCCGGACTATGGCCGCCTGCTGGACCAGACGCCC
The DNA here is from genome assembly GCA_036276615.1 of Burkholderiaceae bacterium. Classification (GTDB taxonomy): domain Bacteria; phylum Pseudomonadota; class Gammaproteobacteria; order Burkholderiales; family Burkholderiaceae_C; genus UBA2334. Next base: position 5,712 of record DASUON010000091.1, on the reverse strand, counting down.
GGACGCATTGCCGCCATCAGCGGAAGCAACGCCATCTTCAGCATCGTGGGTGCCGCCATGGAAAAGTCACCCCAATGGGCCCAGGACGCTGTGGGCAACCTCGCCAATGCCGCCTATGCAGGCCTGCAGTACAAGACGGTGGGCGGCACCTGGCAGGCCGACGGCGCGGTTCGCGCACAGCCCAACGAGGCAGCGGCCACGGCGCAGGCGCTGTTCCAGGACCTGGAGCGGGGCCGAACCCAGCAAACACAACCCCCGCCACAAACGCAAACCGCCTGAGGCCAGAAGCCTCCGCGCCGCATGACCCTCACCGTGCGGCGCGGAGCCCTCTGCCGCTATCCTTGCCCGGGTGAACTTCGCCCAACTCCTGTTCCCCGACTTCTCGCTCATCCTCATCGGCCACCTGCTGTGTCGGTTCACGGCGCTCAACCGGTCGGTGTGGGATGCCATTGACCGGCTGGTCTACCACTTCCTGTTTCCGGTGCTGCTGTTCCACTCCATCGTGCGCAACCCGCTGGAGGTGGAATCACTCTCTTCACTGGGCGCGGCGGGCCTGTGTCTGGCCGCGGCAGGCATTGGCATGGCGTACTCGCTGCCGTGGTGGCCGGGTGTGGGGCGGCACTGCGATGCCCGACTGCACGCCGCCAGTGCGCAGGTGGGGTTTCGCTTCAACTCCTTCATTGCCCTGGCCCTGGTGGGCAAGGTGGCTGGGCCCCAAGGCACGCAACTGGTGGCGGTGCTGATCGGGCTGTGTGTGCCCATTTTCAACATGGGCGCGGTGTGGCCCATGCACCGCCACCACCACAACCCGGGAGGTCGGGGCTTTGCCGCCGAGCTGGTGCGCAACCCGCTGATCCTGGCCACGGTCAGCGGTTTGGTGGCCAACCTGGCCGGGTTCCAGGTGCCCGGCTGGTTGGAGCCCACCGTGAGCCGCATCGGCGCGTCGTCGCTGGCGTTGGGGCTGATGGCTGCGGGTGCGGGCATGCAATTCGGGTCGCTGGCGCAGGCCAAATCACTGGCTGTGGCGGTGCTGGGGCTCAAACACCTGGCGCTGCCGGTGGTGGCCTGGGGCCTGACCCAGGCGTTTGCGCTCAACGACGCCGAGGCCGCCGTGCTGCTGATGTTCTCCGCCCTGCCCACCGCCTCCAGCTGTTATGTGCTGGCCGCGCGCATGGGCTACAACGGTTCTTACGTGGCGGGTTTGGTGACGCTGTCCACCCTGCTGGGCATGGTCAGCCTGCCGTTTGCGCTGGGCGTGCTCAGGGGGTGGTGAGCGGGTTCAACACCCAGTCCATGCGCTGACGCAGCCGAAGGGCCAGCGCCGCATCGCCCGCCCGCTCGGCCCACTGGGCGTGCAAACCCAACCAGGCCAGCAAGGGACGCGACCAGCCTTGGGCCGACGCGGTGGCCGCAGCCTCGGCCATGACCGCCGGACCGGCCTGACCGCTGCGCCAGGCCACGGCAGCGGCCACCAGGCGTGACAAGGGGTCGGGCATGGCCCTCAAGGCGTCGGCCCAGCGGGCGTCGTCCAGCGCCGGGCTGGCGCTGCGCTCCCGCGCACCTTCGGCCCCAGGCAGTGGAGCGGCCAACAACCAGGGGGCTGTGGCCTGGTGTGCGGCGGGCAGCAAGGCCACATCGGCGGCTTGCGCCACCCGGCCTTGCAGGTAACGGCGGTAGGCCGCCAAGGCGGCAGACGGCTGGGCCTGAAGCCACACGTCGGCACGGGTGCAGGGTTCCGGCTCGGGCGAGAGTTGCAGGCTGGCCACCTGGGCCGCACATTGGGCCAGGGCCACACGCGCCATGGCCAAGGGGTCGCCGGTGCTGGCGGCGGCTTGGCGGGCACGTTGCCATTCGGCGTGGGCCACGCGGGTCTGACCGCTCAGGTGGGCCAGGTTGCCGCGTTCGGTGCCGTCACGGGCGGCCAAGGCCCATTCGGGGGTGGGGGGTTGGTGGCTGCACGCCACCAGGGCCATGCCCACACCCATCGTGACCAGGCCCCGCCACAAGGACATGACGGTCATGGCAGCACCACCTCGGGGTTGCGGGCCAAGGGCCAGCGGTTTTGCACGTCGGCCAGCAGGCGTTGCATGGTGCGCAGGCTGGTCTCGACCTCGGCTCGCAAGGCCCCCAGGTCGGCGGTGGCGCTGCGGGTGTTGGCGGCCACGGCCTGGGCATCGGCCAGCAAGGCATCGGCCTTGGCCAGGCTGCGCTGCACGCTTTGCAAGGCCGTGCGCAGGTCTTGGGCCACGCCCTTGGCCTCTTGGACCAGGCTGGGGGACGCTCCGGCGGCCTCGACCCCGGCACCAAACACCTGGGCATCGGCATGGGCCACCAGGGTGTCGGTGCGGCGGGCCAGTTGCTCCAGGCGGTCGATCAGGGTCTGGGCACGTGCCACGGTGTCCAGCAGGCGCTGGGCCGATGCGTCGCTGCCCACCAGGGCGGCCAGGGCACCGTGCCGCCCGGCAGCCCGTTCGGCCACGGTGGCGGTGTGGGCCAGGGTGCGGGCCAGCGGCCCCTCGGGGTGGGTGAGGCGCTCCACATGGCCCAGGATGTCTTTGACCGATGTCATCAGCGCGGGCAGCTCGGCCAGCGCATCGCCCTTGAGCACGGTCAGGCTGGCCCCGGCGGGCAACGGCGGGTCGGTCAGCACCCCACTGAAGGCCCGCAGGCGCGAGCCACCCACCAGGCTGCGCTCCAGCGTGACCACGCTGGACGTGCGCAGCCAGTGGGCGTTGCCGCGGGGCACGGCCACGGCAATGCGCACCACGGCATCAGACCCCAGTTCAATGCGCTCGACCCGCCCGATGGGGAACCCGGCAAACGTCAGGTCCATGCCCACCGACACGCCCTCGGCATCGTCCATCAACAGCACCAGGGTCTGCTTGGGCTCGAACACCCCGCGGGCGTACAACACATACCCCACGGCCACACCCACCACCAGCACCATCAACACCAACATGGCCAAGGCGCGGCGACGCAACTGGGCCAGGCTGGGCAGGCCGGGGTCGGCGGGGCGGGGGGCGCTGGGCGGCATGCGGTCAATCATAGTGAGCCCACAGCGACAGCACCTCGCACACCAGCAACACGCCGGTCAGGCGGGCCAGGCCGGCCAGGTCGGAGGACCCGCGCCACACCTGGGTGGCCGCCACGTTGGCCATGGGCACCACCCCCACCGCCACGCTGAAGGCCAGGGTCTTGAGCAGGAACACCACCATCACCCCCGGGGTGAACACCCGGCCCACCATGTGGGCAAAGGGCGCCGCCCCCCAGGGGGACCAGCCGTGCACCATGAGGTAGGCCAACACCAGCGCCAGCACCGCACTGACGGCCACCAACAGCCACACGGTGAACACCACCGCCAGCGTGCGGGGAAACACCGATTCCACCAGCCAGAGCAACCTGCGCTGAGCTGCATCGGTGGCGGACTCGGCGGTGGCCTCCACACCCCGCGGGTGGGCGGACATCAGCTCGGCCACCATGGGCAGGCTGCACCGCAGCGCCACAAACAACGCCGCCAGCAAGGGCAACAGCTCCAGGGCCAGCACGCGCACCACCACCTCCAGCGCGTAGCGGGACAGGCCATAACTGTCGGCCGTGACCAGCACGATGTGGATCAACACCACCCCCAACAAGGCCGCCAGGCCCACAAAGCCGGGCAGCTGCGGCCAGGTGTTGCGCCACAACTGCCGGGCCACCTCATTGCGCACCGTGCCCCGGTAGCTGCCCGGCCAGGTGAACAACGCCAGCAACTCCAGCGAGGTGAGGGCCACCTGCTGCGCCAGGCGAACCCGCTGAAGCCATGCCACGGCAAAGCGGTTCATGCCGCCCCCTCGGGCGCCGCCAGCGCCCAATGCAGGTGCTCCGCCACCACGCCATCAGGATGCGGCGACCAGGCCGCCAAGGCGGTGCGCAGCGTCTCGCGTTCGGCCTGGGTCAGGGCATGGGGCAGGCGCAGCGCATTGCCCGCGGCCACCGCCAGGTTGCGCAGCCAGCGCCGGTGGCCAATGCGGCGGATGGCGCTGCCCTCGGTGCGTTGCAAAAAAGTGGCCTCGGTCCACCCCAGCAGCAAGGCCAGCGGTTCGGCATGCAGGCCCGCACGCTCGTCAAAGTCAGGCAAGGGGCTGCGCTGGGCAAACTTGTTCCAGGGGCAGGCCAATTGGCAGTCGTCGCAGCCATAAATGCGGTTGCCCAGCAACGGACGCATTTCAACGGGAATGGGGCCGTCGTGTTCGATGGTCAGGTAGGAAATGCAGCGCCGTGCATCCACCCGGTGCGGGGCCACGATGGCCCCAGTGGGGCACAGGTCCATGCAGGCGCTGCACTGGCCGCAGTGGGCGCTGACCGGGGGCGTGGGCGGCAGGGCCAGGTCCACGTAAATTTCGCCCAGAAAGAACAGCGAACCCGCCTCGCGGTGCAGCACCAGGGTGTGCTTGCCGCGCCAGCCCAGGCCGCTGCGGCGGGCCAGCTCGGCCTCCAGCACCGGGGCCGAATCGGTGAACACACGGTGCCCCAGCGGCCCCACCTCGGCCACCAGGCGGTCGGCCAGTTTTTGCAGGCGCTGGCGCAGCACCTTGTGGTAGTCCCGCCCCCGGGCGTACTGCGACACCACGGCCCGCTGGGGCTGGCGCAAATCGGCCCAGCCCACGGCCTGCCAATCGGCGGGGGCCTGGCGGGGCAGGTAGTCCATGCGGGCGGTGATGACACTCACCGTGCCCGGCACCAGCTCGGCCGGGCGGGCGCGTTTGAGGCCGTGCTGCGCCATGTAGGCCATGCTGCCGTGGAACCCGGCCTCCAACCAGGCCAGCAAACCCGGCTCGGCTTCGGACAGGTCCACACCGGCCACGCCGATTTGGGAGAATCCCAACCCGCGGGCCCAGTCCTGTAGCCGCCGCACAATGTCATTCAAAGCATGGTCCATTCGCAACCCATTGTAGGAAGCCCCTCCCCCGCCCCCACCTGCGTCGTGGGTTTGAGCGCGCCCCTGGTGTGGGCCGACGAAACCCAGACCGCCACCTTTGCCCAGCAACTGGCCGCCTGCCCGCAGGCCCGCAACGCCGTGGTCACCCTGCACGGCGACCTGGGCATGGGCAAAACCACCCTGGTGCGCCACCTGCTGCGGGCCCTGGGCGTCACGGGCCGCGTGAAAAGCCCCACCTACGCCGTGGTGGAACCGCACGAGGTGCCCGGGCCCGAGGGCACGCTGCACATCTGGCATTTTGACTTTTACCGGTTTGAAGACCCGCGTGAGTGGGAAGACGCGGGCTTTCGCGACCTGTTCGCCAGCCCGGGGCTGAAGCTGGTGGAGTGGCCGCAAAAGGTGGGCGCACAACTGCCGGTGGCCGACCTGGCCATCCACCTTCAGCCCTTGGACGAAACCAGCCGCCGCGTGCGGGTACACGCCCACACCCTGCACGGAGCCGCCTGGCTGGGCGCTTGGGCAGCCCAGCCTGTGCCCCGCACCGAGGCCAGCGCATGAAGCGGCGCCACCTGGTGCGCGCCCTGCCCGCCACGCTGCCGCTCTGGGCCGGGCGGGGCAGCCTGGCCCTGTGGCTGGGGGCCCACCAACTGGCGGGTGCGGCCCGCATCGTGGCCGTGCGCTTGTGGCCGGCGCAGGACTACACCCGCATCACCATCGAGTCGGACGTGGCGCTGACCCCCCGCGTGCAGATGGTGGACAACCCGCCGCGGCTGGCGGTGGACATTGAGGGCATT
>DASUON010000090.1:0-6793 GCA_036276615.1 Burkholderiaceae bacterium | reverse complement strand
CATCACGCCCCGGGGCGTGTTGAACCAAGGGCCACACGGGGGGATTGGCCGCGTACCCGCCGTCCCAGTGCGGATGGCCATCGATGAACACCGGGCGGTGCAATGCGGGCAGGCAGGCCGAGGCCAGGACCGCTTCGACATGGAGCTCGTGCTCGCGAAACAGCCGCAGCTGGCCCGTCAAGGCATGGGTGGCCGCAATGAACAGGCGCACGGGCGAGTGGCGGCGAATGGCCTCGAAGTCGATCTGGCTTTGCAGCACGTCCCGCAGCGGGTTGGCGTCAAACGGGTTGAGCTGCTCGGGTGACAGCAGGTCGGCCCACTGGAGCATCAGCCACACGGGCGGAGCCAGCGCCACCCGCTGGCCATCGGCCGACAGGGTGGCCATGTCGAAGGGCACGCTGGCGGCCACCGCCGTCCAGAATGCATCCAAGGCTTCCCGGGCACCGGAGGGGCCGCCCTGCAACAGCCCGTGGGCCAACGCCACGGCATTCATGGCCCCGGCGCTGGTGCCGCTGACGCTGTCCACGTGCAGTCGGCCGCTTTCCAGCAAAGCGTCCAGCACCCCCCATGTGAACGCACCATGGGCACCGCCGCCTTGCAGGGCCAGGCTGATGTGGCGGGGACGAGCGGGCCAATCTGGCTTGGAAAGATCAGGGTCCACAGGGCCTCCGCGATGGAGAGGCCATTATTGACCGTGTCTGTGACACCCGTGGTGCAACGGGGTCAACGCGGGTGTTCAGGCTTTCTTGAGGAACTCGGCCTTCAGCATGAAGGCGCCCTGGTCGGTCTTGCAGTCCACCTCGTGGTCACCCGCGCCTTCGGGCAGGCGGATGCTTTTGATCTTGGTGCCCTTTTTCAGCACGATGGACGAGCCCTTGACCTTCAGGTCCTTGATGACGATGACCGCGTCGCCCGTGGCCAGCGGCGTGCCGTTGCTGTCGCGCACCACGGTGTCTTCGGCGGCGTCGGCATCGTCGCCCGCGGCGGCCATGGGCCATTCGTGGCTGCAATCGGGGCAGACCCATTGGGTGCCATCGGGGTAGGTGTTTTCAAGGCCACAGACGGGGCAGGCGGGAGCGGTGTTGGACATGGAATGAAGAGGGGAAAAGGTCCACAATGGGGACATGAATGCAGCAAATGCGTGGTGGATTCTCGCAGGTGCCCTGGCGGCGGCTGAGTTGCTGACCGGGGGCTTCTTTCTGTTGGTGCTGGCGCTGGGGCCGGTGGCGGGGGCGCTGGCCGCCCACGCGGGCCTGGGGCTCACCGGCCAATTGATCAGCGCGGCCCTGGTGGGCGGCGGCGCGGTGGCTGTGTGGGCGCAGTGGCGCAAGCGCCAGCCGCAGGTGGACGCCCAGGCCAACCCCGACGTGCTGCTGGACGTGGGCCAGACCGTGGTGGTGGAGGCTTGGCAGCCCGATGGCACCACGTCTGTTCGCCACCGTGGCGTGGCCTGGCAGGCGGTGGCCGCGCCCGGCGCACCCCGGCAACCCGGGCCGCACCGCATCGTGGCGGTGCAGGGCAACCAGCTGGCCTTGCAACCGGCCAGCAATTGATTGGCTTTGAACTTCAGGAGGAAAACACCATGGAAATCGCGCTTGTGCTGCTGGTCATTGCAGTCGTCTTCATCATCAAATCCATCCACGTGGTGCCGCAGCAAAACGCGTGGGTCAAGGAGCGGCTGGGCAAGTACGCAGGAACACTCACGCCCGGGCTGAACTTCATCTTCCCCTTCATCGACCGGGTGCCTTACAAGCACAGCCTGAAGGAAATCCCGCTGGATGTGCCCGAACAGGTGTGCATCACCCGCGACAACACCCAGCTCAAGGTGGACGGCATCCTGTACTTCCAGGTGACCGACCCCATGCGGGCCAGCTACGGCTCGTCCAACTACGTGCTGGCCATCACCCAGTTGGCGCAAACGTCGCTGCGCAGTGTCATTGGTCGGCTGGAGCTGGACAAGACCTTTGAAGAACGCGACATGATCAACGCCCAGGTGGTGGCGGCCATCGACGAGGCGGCGCTGAACTGGGGGGTCAAGGTGCTGCGTTACGAAATCAAGGACCTCACGCCCCCCGCCGAAATCCTGCACGCCATGCAGGCGCAGATCACCGCCGAGCGGGGCAAGCGCGCCCTGATTGCCGCGTCCGAAGGCAAGCGGCAGGAGCAGATCAACCTGGCCGACGGCCAGCGGCAGGCCTACATCGCCAAGTCCGAGGGCGAAAAGCAATCCCAGATCAACAACGCCCAGGGGCAGGCGGCGGCCATCCTCGAAGTGGCCGACGCCACGGCTTCCGCCATCCGCAAGGTGGCCCAGGCCATCTGCGAGCCCGGGGGCGAACAGGCCGTGCAGCTCAAGGTGGCCGAAAAGGCCGTGGAGGCCTACGGCAAGGTGGCGCAGGATGCCACCACCACCCTCATCGTGCCCAGCAACATGACCGAGGTGTCCACGCTCATCACCTCGGCCATGAAGATGGTGGGCGCCTCACGAGGTGCCAGCACCCCCGGCAGCCAGGGTTGACAGGCTGGGGCCGGTCACCCGGCAGATGCGCCAGTCGGGCATGACGGTGGCCCCCATGCGTTCGTAAAACGCAATGGCGTTGGCGTTCCAGTCCAGCACGCTCCATTCAAAGCGGCCACAGTCCCGCGCCACCGCCAGCTGCGCCAGGTGCTGCAGCAACACCTTGCCCAGGCCCGCGCCGCGGTGCGCGGGCTGCACATACAGGTCTTCCAGGTACAGGCCGGGCTGGGCCAGGAAGGTGGAGTAGTTGTGGAAGAACAGCGCAAAGGCCACCACGGTGTCGGCGGCGGTCACCACCACTGCCTCGGCCATGGGCCGGGGCCCGAACAGGTGCTGTGCCAGCCGCTCGGGCGTGGCCTGCATCAGGTGGGTGAGGTGTTCGAACTCGGCCAGCTCGCGGATCAGGCCCACGATGGCGGGCGCATCGGCCTCGGTGGCGGGGCGCAGGTGGTAGGGGTGGGGCAAGGGTGTTGAGGTCATGGGCGTGACTTTCGCACCATTTCAATGGCGTTGAACGGACAGCGCAGCACACACAGCGCACAACCGGTGCAGCCACTGGCGTCGTGCAGCACCGACTGCTTGCGCGCGCCGGGGCTGGGCGTGCTCAGCGACAGCACATGCGGCGCACACACGCCCACACACCAGCCGCAGCCGGTGCAGCGCTGGGGCGACACCACCGGCAAGGCCACGGCCCCGGGCCGAACCACGGGGCGGGAGGGAGACTCGGCCATCAAGGGGTGCTGGGCGGCTGGGCTTTCAGGTAGTCCAGGATCTGGCGCGCCAATACTTCGCGCTCGGCCTGGGGGCGCTGGTCGGCCACCGGGGGCATCTGGGTGCCGGGCTTGAGGCTGCTGGGGGCCAGCACCCAGCGCAGGAAGGTGTCATCCCCCAGCGAGCGGGCCAGTTGCGCCAGGTTGCCCGGCCATTTGTTGCCGCCAAAGCCGTTGATCTGGTGGCAGCTCAGGCAAAGCTTTTGCACGTCGGTGGCCACGCCCTGGTAACGCTCGGCCAGGTTGCCGGGCAACAGCGCCTGCAACCGCGAGGGCTGCACCGAAATGTCGTTGACCTGGTAGGGCCAGAAGCTCCCGCCCTCGGGCAGCAGCTCGGGCGACTTCACGTTGTCCCACACCAGGTAGTACGGGCCCAGCGGCACGTTGGGCTGGTTCTGCGCCAGGTTGTCCACGGTGAACTGGGCCTGCCCCACGCGCTGGTGCACCAGGTAGGCGGTGTACTGGCTGAAGCGCTCGGTGGGGATGCGCGACACATACCCATCCAGCGCCTGGAACACCACGTCGTGCCCCGGTGCCTGCCAGCTTGGGCCCAGCAGCACGTCGAACACCGCGTTGGCGGGCCAGCCCAGGTACTGCACCTGGGTGTGCTGGCCCTTGACCGACAGGTGGGGCTCGACCACGGTGAACGCCCGCGCCGCCTGCTGGAGCCGGGGCTGCAAGTCGGCCGGGGCCACCACCGGGGCGGCACTCCCTTGCAAGGGCCAGCAGGCCACGGCCCAGGCCAAGCCCAGTGTGCACACCCGTGCGTGATGTCGTGTTGCCCGCCATGCAGCGCGCAGGGGCAATGAGAGGCTCATGTTCGGCTCCACAGAGGGGAATGGGCCGACCAGTGTAGGCGGCGCCCCCCAGCCTGCCGAACCAAATCCACCGGGTGCCTGGGGGCTTCAGGCGGCGGTGTGGCGATCCAGCTGGAACACGTCGACCGCGGCCACCAGTTCGGTGGACAGGGCCTGCAGCGCGTCGGCGGCGGTGCTCATTTCTTCCACCATGGCGGCGTTTTGCTGGGTGGCCTGGTCGATGTGGGACAAGGCTTCGCTCACCTGGGCCACGCCCAGGCTTTGTTCGGCGCTGGCGGTGCTGATGTTGCGCACGATGGCGTTGACCCGCTGGATGCTGGCCACCACATCGGTCATGGTGTGGCCAGCGTCGGCCACCAGCCCCGTGCCGTGGGCCACCTGGCCCACGCTGGCGTCGATCAGCGCCTTGATTTCCTTGGCCGCCTGCGCACTGCGCCCGGCCAGCGAGCGCACTTCACTTGCCACCACGGCAAACCCGCGCCCGGCTTCGCCTGCGCGGGCCGCTTCCACGGCTGCGTTGAGCGCCAGGATGTTGGTCTGGAACGCAATGCCGTCAATGACCCCGATGATTTCGGCCATGCGGCCCGACGATGCGGTGATGTCCTGCATGCTGTGCACCGCTTGACCCACCACGGTGCCGCCGTTGTGGGCCACCTGGGCTGTTTGCTGGGCCAGGGTGTTGCCTTGGGCGGCGCTTTCGGCGTTGTGGTTCACGCTGGCGCTGAGTTGGCCCATGGACGCCACGGTTTGCTCCAACGCGCTGGCCTGGTTTTCGGTGCGCTCGGTCAGTTGGTGGCTGCCAGCGGCCAGCTCGGCACTGGCCTCGGCCACGCGCGAAGCCGATTGGCGCACCTGCGCCACGGTCTGGGCCAAACGCTGGCGCATGGCCGACAAGGCGTGCAGCAGGCTGCTGTCGTCCCCCGGCCGCAGCACGATGGGCGAGGCCAGGTCCCCCTGGGCCACCCGCTGGGCGATGGCCAGTGCGTGCTGGGGCTCTCCGCCCAACTGGCGCAGCAGGCTGTGGCGAATCAGCATGCCCACCAGCAGCAGCAAGGCCCCCGCGACCAGCAACTCCAGCGCGGTGGCCATGGCCTGCTGGCGCACCACCGCCTCCACCGTGTCGATGTACACCCCCGAACCCAGCACCCAGCCCCAAGGCGCAAAACCTTTCACGTAGGACACCTTGGCCACCGGGTCCTCGCTGCCCGGCTTGGGCCACAGGTAAGACACCATGCCTTCGCCCTGGCGTTGGACGGTGCGGACAAACTCGGTGAACAGCGCCTTGCCCGTGGGGTCCTTGATGGCGCGGAGGTCGGTGCCGTCCAGCTCGGGCTTGATGGGGTGCATCACCATGCGGGTGTCCAGATCGTTGATCCAGAAATACTCGTTGCCGCTGTAGCGCAACGGGCGGATGGCGTCGATGGCGCGTTGCTTGGCCTCGGGCTCGGTCAAGGCCCCGGACTGCACCTGCGCGTGCAGCGTCTGGAACAGGCCGTGCACCGCCTCCACGGTCTGGCGCACGCCCACTTCGCGTTCGGCCAGGGCCAACCGGCGGCCTTCGGCCACCGACAGGCCCGCAATGACGGCAATGGCCAGCAAGCCGGTGCCGATCAGAAGCCACAGCCGCTGAGAAATGGTGAATGAGCTGAACACGTGGAGCCTCTCTGGTGTGTATGCAATATTCATAATTCAGTCACTCAAGGATTGTCTGGCGGGGGGGCTGACGTAGCGCTGTCAGGTGTGCGTCTGCGCGGCGGAGAAGCCCTGGCCTTTGACGAACATCAATTCCCGCCGCCAGCCGGTGGTGCGCAGCGGCTACAGTGCCCCCATGCAACGACGTCAATTCAACCAACGCATCGGCGTGTGGATGGCCACCCTTGGTGGCCTCAATGCCTTGCCCGCAGGGGCGCAAAACCTGTCTTCCGCCGACGCCCTGGGCGGCATCCGCGCGGCCCTGTCCACCGGGGCCAAGGTGGCGGTGCAGCAACTGGGGCGGCAAGGGGGGTTTTCGGGCAACGCCAAGGTGCGCATCGGCCTGCCCGGCGTGCTGGAAGACGCCGCACCGCTGCTGCGCGGCATGGGCCAGGGCAAGCGGCTCGATGAGCTGGTGGCCGCCATGAACCAGGCCGCCGAACAGGCCGTGCCGCTGGCAGCCGACCTGCTGGCCCACGCCATCCAGCACCTCAGCGTGGACGATGCCCTGCACATCGTGCGTGGGGGCGACACGGCGGTGACCGATTTCTTTGCCGACAAGACCCGCGAGCCGCTGACCGCGCAGTTCCTGCCCGTGGTGCGGCAGCACACCCAACACGTGAAGCTGGCCGACAAGTACCAGGCCGTGGCCGGGCGTGCGGCCAAGATGGGCCTGCTCAAGGCCCAGGACGCCGACCTGCCCGGCTACGTCACCGGGCGGGCGCTGGATGGGCTGTACCTCGTCATCGGCGAGGAAGAACGCAAGATCCGCCAAAACCCCGCCGCTGCGGGCAGCGCCCTGTTGCGCAAGGTGTTTGGCGGTTGAGGGTCACCGCCTGACGCGTTCAGCGGCGGCGCTGGTTGCGCAGCATGAACACATAGGCCGTTTCCACCTTGGCCCGAGCCCAGGGCGTTTTGCGCAGGAACGTGAGGCTGGACTTGATGCTGGGGTCCAGCGAGAAGCAGCGGATGGGCACGCGCTGCGCCAGCCCGTC
>DASUON010000089.1:0-6235 GCA_036276615.1 Burkholderiaceae bacterium | reverse complement strand
CCGGCAACCGGCAACCGGCAACCGGCCTGGGGGCTGTTCGCTGCACTGCTGAGTGCGGGGTCTGACGCCTGGGCACAGGCCGCTTGTCCCGGTGTTTGCGTGGGTTTCAGCACGGGCGTGCAGGGTGTGCCGTTCACCCCGGCGGGGCTGGCCTTGATGGCCATGGCGCTCGCCATCGCTGCAGCGGTGGTGCTTCGCAAACGCCAGGGCGGCGTGTGGGCCTTGGTGTTGGCCATGTTGACGGCGGTGGGGGCGGCGGGTTTCCATGCACAAGATGCCATGGCGCTGCCGCCCGCCCTCGTCATCAACGGCGCGACCAACCCGGCCAACCTGACCCTCAACGGTCTGTCGGCTGCGCCCACGTACACCCCGGTCAACGTGCAAAACCAACTGGGCACACCCATCACCATCACCAACATCACCGTGGCCCCGGGGCTGGTGCTGTCGCCGTCGTCGCCGCTGACCAGTGGCTCGGTGATTCAACCGGGTGCGACGGTGAATGGCGGGATTTTGGTGGCTTGCGATCTCAATACCGATCCGGGTGGATGTAGCGCGGGCTGAGTTGTGTTTTGTACAAGTCCTGTTCCTTACTGTCGCCAGCTAAATTTAAGACGGGGAGTTTCGAGCACGGTCTTCCGGGGTAGCCTGCCGCACAATGCCAACCAGCATGGCCGCCCCGAAAGACCCCTCACCGTCAGCCCAAGCGCCCGCCAAACCCCGGGCACCCAACGCCCAGCAGCTGGCCCTGCAGCGCCTGGGCCTGCGCACCGACTGGGACCTGGTGCTGCACCTGCCGCTGCGGCACGAGGACGAAACCCGCATCGAAGGCCTGGCCCACGCGCACGACGGCCAGACGCTTCAGTTTGAAGGCACGGTGACGCACAGCGAAGTCAGCCTGCGCCCGCGCCGCCAGTTGCGGGTGACCGTGCTGGACGCCGCCGATGGCCGCAGCAGCTGCGTGCTGCGCTTCATGCACTTCTACCCCCAGCACCAGAAAACCCTGGCCGTGGGCGAACTGGTGCGCGTGCGCGGCGAACTGCGCGTGGGCCTGTGGGGCCGCGAAATGGTGCACCCCACCTTCAAACCCGCCAGCGCCCCGCTGCCCCAGGGCCTCACGCCCGTGTACCCCAGCGGGGCCGGGCTGTCGCAGGCCTATTTGCGCAAGGCCGTGGCGGGTGCGCTGCAGCGGGCATTGGACGAGCGGCGTTGGCAGGACACCTTGACGCCAGAAATTGCAAGCCAAATTGGCCTCCAGCGCTTTTTTGACTTGCGCAAGGCGCTCCTTTTTTTGCACCACCCGTCGCCCGACAGCGCCGCCGTGCTGCAAGGCGACCGGGACCACCCGGCCTGGCAACGGCTGAAACTGGAGGAACTGCTGGCGCAGCAGCTCTCGCAACAGGTGGCCCGGCGCGAACGCGCCCGCAGCCGCGCCCCGGTGCTGGTCGGGGTGGCGGTTCAGGGGCACGATGCCCCCCTTGCCGACGCCTTGCTGGCCGCGCTGCCCTTTGGCCTGACCGGTGCCCAAACCCGGGTGAGCGCCGAAATTGCCGCCGACCTGGCCCGCCCCGTGCCCATGCACCGGCTGCTTCAGGGCGACGTGGGCGCGGGCAAGACCGTGGTGGCCGCGCTGGCCGCCTGCCGTTGCATGGACGCGGGCTGGCAGTGTGCCCTGATGGCCCCCACCGAAATCCTGGCCCAGCAGCACTTTGCCAAGCTGGTGGGCTGGCTGGCCCCGCTGCTGGCCCAACGCGGACTGACCGTGGCCTGGCTGACCGGCAGCCAGAAAAAGAAGGCCCGCGAGGCCATGGCCGCCCAAGTGGCCAGCGGACAGGCCGGGCTGGTGGTGGGCACCCATGCCCTCATCCAGGACAGCGTGCAGTTCGCCCGGCTGGGCCTGGCCGTCATCGACGAGCAGCACCGCTTTGGCGTGGCCCAGCGCCTGGCCTTGCGCAGCAAGCTGGACGGCGCTGCACAAGCGGACGGTGCGCAGGAACCCCACCTGCTGATGATGACCGCCACCCCCATCCCCCGCACCCTGGCCATGAGCCACCTGGCCGACCTGGACGTGTCCACGCTGGACGAGTTGCCGCCGGGGCGCACGCCCATCGTCACCCGGGTGGTGTCGGACGAGCGGCGCGAGGAGGTGGTGCAGCGCATCGCCGCCCAGGTGGCGCAGGGGCGGCAGGTGTACTGGGTGTGTCCGCTGATTCAGGAATCCGAGGCGGCACAAAACGCCTCTCAATCGCCATCCGCGTCAGACGACGGGCGCAAGCTTGCCCTGCAAGACCTGCGCAACGTCACCGACACCCATGCCGAGCTGTGCGATGCCCTGCCCGGTGTGGGCGTGGGCTTGCTGCACTCCCGCTTGCCCCCGGCCGAGAAGCAGGCGGTGATGGACGCGTTTGCCCGCGGCGAGCTGTCGGTGCTGGTCAGCACCACGGTGATCGAGGTGGGGGTGGATGTACCCAACGCCAGCCTGATGGTCATTGACCATGCCGAACGCTTCGGCCTGAGCCAGCTGCACCAGCTGCGCGGGCGGGTGGGGCGGGGGGCGGCGGCGTCGGCCTGTGTGCTGCTGTACACCGCGCCGCTGTCGCCCACCGGGCGCGAGCGCCTCAAGGCCATGGCGCAGACCCACGACGGGTTCGAAATCGCCCGCATCGACCTGGCCTTGCGCGGGCCGGGGGAGTTTTTGGGGGCGCGTCAGTCGGGCGAGGCCATGCTGCGTTTTGCCGACCTGGCCACCGACGAAGACCTGCTGGAGCAGGCCCGCCACGCCGCGCCGCTGATGCTGGACCGCTACCCCGAAGCGGCCCAGGCCCACCTGCAGCGCTGGCTGGGGGCGCGGGCCGAATTCCTCAAGGCCTGAGAGGCTGGGCGGGGTCAGCGGCTGTATTCGCAGCGCTTGCGTTCGCCCGGGTTGGGGTCGCCAAACACGCCGATGTGGCAGTGCACGTCGCCCTGCACCTGGTTCATGTACACGTAGCGCCCGTCCGAACCGAAGCGGACGGTGGCACCGCGGGGGGCGCGGCAGTACTGGTCCTCTTCGGCGCACATGCGCCAGTTGCCGTTGTCCATGGGGGCTGCGGGGCGGTTGTAGCCCCCGTTGTGGCCGCCGTTGTTCCGGCGACCGTTGTCATCGCGGACCTGGCACAGCTTGCGTTGCCCCGGGGCCGGGTCGCCGAAGTTGCGCACATGGCAGTCCACCCCGCCGCGGAAGGTGCGCACCGTGTACTGGTCCCCACTGCCAAAACGCACCTCGCGCGTGCCGCGGAAGTTGCAGTGTTCGTCTTCCATGGCGCAGGTTTGCCAACCGGCGTCTTCACGGGGACGGGTGGCCCAGCCGCCGTTGTTGTCCCAGCCTTCGCCGCGGCGGTCGGGGTCCTGGGCGCTGTGGCCCAGGCGGTATTCACAGCGCTTGGTTTCGCCGCGGGCCGGGTCGCCAAACACATGGTTGCTGCATGGGATGGGGCCGGTCACGTTGCGGTATTCGAAATCCTCGCCCGCGCCGTAGCGCACGGTGGCCTGGCCGTTGGCGTTGCACGTCTGGCCTTCCATGGCGCAGTACACCCAGCCGCTGGCGTGGGCCGCCCAAGGGGCCAACAGGCCGCTGGCCACGATCAACGCGCCGCCCGCACGGCGCAACACAGCGGGAATGGAAGAGGGGAGGAATCTCATGGTGTCAAGCTTCAACAACAACGATGGCGGCAGTGTAGGCCAGGGTCCGGCGGGGGGCGTGGGGAGGGGCCAGGGGAAATGGTGTCAGTCTGTTGCAGAGTGCACAATCCGCCCTCATTCGAGGTGAGCGATGACCCTGACCGAACTCAAATACATCGTGGCCGTGGCCCGCGAAAAACACTTTGGCAAGGCGGCGGAGGCCTGCCATGTGTCGCAGCCCACGCTGTCGGTGGCCATCAAGAAGCTGGAAGAGGAGCTGGAGCTCAAGATCTTCGAGCGCAACGCCAACGAGGTGACCGTGACCCCGCTGGGCGACGACATCGTGCGCCAGGCGCAGATGGTGCTGGAGCAGGCCGCCGCCATCAAGGAAATTGCCAAACGCGGCAAGGACCCGTTGGCCGGGCCGCTCAAGCTGGGGGTGATCTACACCATCGGCCCCTACCTGCTGCCCGACCTGGTGCGCCAGGTCATTGCCCTCACCCCGCAGATGCCGCTGATGCTGCAGGAGAACTTCACCGTCAAGCTGCTGGAGCAGTTGCGGCTGGGCGAGATCGACTGCGCCATCCTGGCCGAGCCCTTCCCCGACACCAACCTGGCCATGGCCCCGCTGTACGACGAGCCCTTTGTGGCCGCCGTGCCGTCCAACCACCCGCTGGCCCAGCGCGACGCCATCACCGCCGAAGAGATCAAGCAGGAAACCATGCTGCTGCTGGGCAACGGCCACTGCTTTCGCGACCATGTGCTGGAGGTGTGCCCCGAGTTTGCCCGCTACGCCAGCCAGGCCGAGGGCATCCGCCGCAGCTTCGAAGGCTCGTCGCTGGAGACCATCAAACACATGGTGGCCGCGGGCATGGGTGTGACCCTGGTGCCCCGCCTGAGCGTGCCCACCGCGGCGCTGGCGCGGCCCGAAGGCGATGCCGCCGCCCCGCAACGCCTGCCCGACACGGTGGAGTTCACCCACGTGCGCTACCTGCCCTTTGCGGGCGTGCCGCCCACCCGCCGCGTGGTGCTGGCCTGGCGGCGCAGCTTCACCCGCTACGAAGCCATTGCCGCCTTGCGCAACGCCATCTACGCCTGCCAACTGCCGGGCGTGCAACGCCTGTCCTGACCCGCCCATGACCGCCCGTTTTCAGCTCTACCTCAACCTCATCCGCTGGGACCGTCCCGCCGGTTGGCTGCTGCTCTTGTGGCCCACCCTGGTGGCGCTGTGGGTGGCCGCCGGGGGCTGGCCGGGCTGGCATTTGCTGGCCGTGTTCGTGGCCGGCACGGTGCTGATGCGCAGCGCCGGGTGCTGCATCAACGACGTGGCCGACCGCGAGTTCGACCGCCACGTCAAACGCACCGCCCAGCGCCCGGTCACCTCGGGCGCGGTGTCGGTGAAGGAGGCGCTGACCGTGGGCGCCGTGCTGGCGCTGGTGGCCCTGGCCCTGGCCCTCACCACCAACGCCGCCACCGTGCTGTGGGCCCTGCCCGCCATGGGCGTGACGCTGGCCTACCCCTACGCCAAACGCTGGGTGGCCATGCCACAGGCGGTGCTGGGCGTGGCCTTCAGCTTCGGCATTCCCATGGCCTACACCGCGGTGCAGGCCGGGCCCGCCGGGCAGCTGTGGAGCGGCGGCGACTGGACCTGGGCAAAGGCCCTGGCCGCCTGGGCCCACATCCCCTGGAACGCCTGGGTGCTGATGCTGGGCAACCTGTGCTGGGTGCTGGCCTACGACACCGAATACGCCATGGTGGACCGCGACGACGACCTGAAGATCGGCATGAAAACCTCGGCCATCACCCTGGGCCAATGGGACGTGGCGGCGGTCAGCGCGTTTTACGGACTCTTCATGCTTTTTTGGGCTCTGGCGCTTTCAAATATTGCGCAAGGTGCTCTGTATTGGATAGCAACCGCCCTGGGCGTGGCCCAGGCGGTCTGGCACTTCCGGCTGATCCGCCACCGCGAGCGCGACGGCTGCTTTCGCGCCTTCCGCGCCAACCACTGGCTGGGCGCCACGCTGTTTGCCGGTGTGGTGCTGGCCTTGGCTTGAACCTGGGCCGCTCAAGCCAGTGGCGTGCCCTGGGTCCGGCAGGGGCTGGATGGCTGGACCCTGCGGGGTGCCCTGTTTGGGTTGCTGCTGGGCGCGCTGTGCTGGTGGCCGTATGGCCTGGCGCATTCGCTCAACTTCGATGGCCCCGGTCATGAACCATGCACCGCCTCTGCTGCCATGCCGATGCGCTTGCCCTGCGAGGGGGCAGGTACCAAGCCTATCCCTCCAATTCGTGAGCAACAACCCGGGCAGGCAAAGGCTGGGGCTTGGTGCCAGTGCGGTTGATGCTGGCACTGCTGGCCAGGATCAGGACGATGCCCAGCCATTGCAAAGGACCCAGGTGCTGGCCGTAGAAAACATGGTCCACCAGGATCGCGACCGCCGGATAGACGAAGGACAGTACGGCGACCATGGCGGTGGGCAGCGACTGGATGGCGGAGTAAAGCAAGATGTACATCACGCAGGTGTGGATCAGTCCCATACCCACCAGGAAGCCCCAGGAGCGTGTATCCATGGGGAGAGCA
>DASUON010000088.1:0-4054 GCA_036276615.1 Burkholderiaceae bacterium | reverse complement strand
GGGCACCTGCACCGTGCCGGGGGTGTGCCCCATCTGGAAGAAGCGCGCCAGGCGGCGGCTTTCGGCTTCGTAGGCGTTGATGGGGAAGGTGTCGTAGTTGCGCCCGCCCGGGTGGGCCACGTGGTACTGGCAGCCGCCCAGCGAGCGGTGGTTCCAGGTGTCCACGATGTCGAAGGTCAGCGGCCCGTGGGCGGCAATGCTGGGGTGCAGGCTGGACGGCGGGTTCCACGCCTTGTAGCGCACCCCGGCCACGTGTTGCCCCGCCACGCCCGTGGGTTGCAAGGGCACGGCACGGCCATTGCAGGTGAGCACGTAGCGGCGGTCGTTGTAGCCGGACACATGCACTTCCAGCCGCTCCAGCGACGAGTCCACATAACGCACGGTGCCGCCCACCGAGCCTTCTTCACCCATGACGTGCCAGGGCTCCAGCGCGTTGCGCAGCGTCAGCTCCATGCCGCGCACGGCCAACTGGCCCACCAATGGGAAGCGGAATTCAAAGTGCGGCTCGAACCACGCCATGTCGAAGGCGAAACCGGCGTGGTTCAGGTCGGCCAGCACGTCTTCAAAGTCCATGCGCACAAAGGTGGGCAGCAGGAAGCGGTCGTGCAGCTCGGTGCCCCAGCGGCTCAGCTGCCCGCGCCAGGGTTGCTCCCAGAACTTGGCCACCAGCGCCCGCAGCAGCAGCTGTTGGGCGATGCTCATGCGGGCGTGGGGCGGCATTTCAAAGGCGCGCAGCTCCAGCAGGCCCAGGCGGCCCGTGGGGCCGTCGGGGGAGAACAGCTTGTCGATGCAGAACTCGCTGCGGTGGGTGTTGCCGGTCACGTCCACCAGGATGTTGCGCAGCGTGCGGTCCACCAGCCAGGGCGGCATCTGCTGCCCATAGGTCTGGCGGTTGGCGTCGATCTGGTTGAGGGCAATTTCCAGCTCGTACAGCTGGTCGTTGCGGGCCTCGTCCACGCGCGGGGCCTGGCTGGTGGGGCCGATGAACAGGCCGCTGAACAGGTAGCTCAAGGACGGGTGGTTGTGCCAGTAGGCCACCAGGCTGCCCAGCAGCTCGGGCTTGCGCAGGAAGGGGCTGTCGGCTGGGGTGGCCCCGCCCATCACGAAGTGGTTGCCACCGCCGGTGCCGGTGTGGCGGCCATCGGTCATGAACTTCTCGGCGCACAGCCGCGTCTGGAAGGCGGCGTCGTACAAAAACTCGGTGTGCTCCACCAGCTCGGCCCAGTGGTGCGCGGGGTGGATGTTGACCTCGATCACGCCCGGGTCGGGGGTGACTTGCAGCATCTTCAGGCGCGGGTCGCGTGGGGGCGGGTAGCCTTCCAGCACCACCTTCACGCCCAGCTTCTCGGCGGTGGCCTCGATGGCGGCCAGCAGGTCCAGGTAGTCCTCCAGGCGGGCCAGCGGCGGCATGAACACGTACAGGTGGCTGGTTTGGCCGCCGTGTTTCACCTCGGCCTTGGGGCCGTTGGCACGGTGGGGGTCGCGGGCTTCCACACACAGGGCGGTGCGGGTGAGCCAGGCGGCGGATTCACCGCGCTGCGGGTAGCGGCCTTCAGCAGGGCGGCCCGGCGTGGCCACGTTGCCCATGCCGTCGCCGTTGTAGGCCTGGGCGGGCGGGGCCTGGCTGGGGTCGGCCGACACATAGGTGCTGCCTTGCAGCGACACCACGCCGCCTTCGGCAAAACCACCGCCCACGGTGTGGGCCTGATAGGCCGTGCCACCCGTGTTCAACCCGGCATATTGCGCCTTGATGGCCGTGCCCTCGGGCAGGGCGTCGCGCGGGGCGCTGGGGTCTTGTTCGATGTGGTAGGGGTAGTCCGCCGCCGACACCCAGGGCAGCGAGTCCAGCGGCAGGCGGTAGCCCATGGGCGAGTCGCCGGGGATGAGGTACATGCGCTCGTCGCGGAAGAACCAGGGGCCGGTGGTCCACACCGTGCCGCTCAGGCGCGGTTTGGCGTTGGCCTGGCCCTGGTTGGCCTGGACGGGCAGCACATAACCCACCACCGACTCCAGCCCCTGGCTGAACACGCGGCGCAGGCGCACGCGCTCCAGCTCGTCGCCCAGCTTGGAGTCGAACGGGTCCACGTTGACCGGCAGCTTGCGTTCGCGCCACAGGTAGTACCAGGTGTCCTCGTAACCGGGGGTGATGTACTGGGTGGACAGGCCCAGCTTGCGCGCCAGCGTCTGGGTGAAGCGGCGGGCGTCGTCGGCGGTGTACTGGGCCGGGTCGCGCTCGTCGGCAAACAGCGCGGGGTTGTGCCAGGTGGGCTGGCCGTCGGCCCGCCAGAAGATCGACAGGGCCCAGCGCGGCAACTGCTCGCCCGGGTACCACTTGCCCTGACCCAGGTGCAAAAAGCCGCCGTCGCCGTATTCGGCGCGCAGGCGGTGCACCAGCTCGGTGGCGTAGCCGCGCTTGGTGGGGCCCAGGGCATCGGTGTTCCATTCGGCGGCGTCGCGGTCGGACGTGGCCACAAACGTGGGTTCGCCGCCCATGGTCAGGCGCACGTCGCCGGCCTCCAGGCGCTGGTCCACGGTGTCGCCCAAGGCGGTGATGGCCTGCCACTGCGCGTCAGAGTAAGGCGCGGTGACGCGGGGTGACTCGTACACCCGCGTGACCTGCATGTGGTGGGCAAAGCTCACCTCGCACTCGTCCAGCCCGCCCTCGATGGGGGCGGCGCTGGAGGGCTGCGGTGTGCAGGCCAGCGGGATGTGGCCTTCCCCGGCCAGCAGGCCGCTGGTGGGGTCCAAGCCGATCCAGCCCGCACCGGGCAGGAAGACCTCACACCAGGCATGCAGGTCGGTGAAGTCGGCCTCGGGGCCGCTGGGGCCATCGATGGATTTCACGTCGGGCGTGAGCTGGATCAGGTAGCCCGACACAAAGCGCGCCGCCAGCCCCATGTGGCGCAGCAGCTGCACCAGCAGCCAACCGCTGTCGCGGCAGGAGCCGGTGCGCAGGGTCAGCGTTTCCTCGGGCGTCTGCACGCCCGGCTCCATGCGGATGGTGTAGCCAATGTCGCTTTGCAGGCGCTGGTTGATGTCCACCAGAAAGTCGATGGTGCGCCGCTTTTCACGCGAAATGCCGTCCAGGTAGGCCTGCACCCCGGGCGTCAGCGGTTCGGTGGCCAGGTGCGGGGCCAGTTCCTTGCGCTGGTCGGCGCTGTAGCCGAAGGGGAAGTTCTCGGCCTGCGGCTCCAGGAAGAAGTCGAAGGGGTTGTACACCGCCATTTCCACCACCAGGTCCACCGTGACCTTGAACTCGCGCGTGGCCTCGGGGAACACCAGCCGCGCCTGGTAGTTGGCAAACGGGTCTTGCTGCCAGTTGATGAAGTGCTCCCCCGGCTCGATGCGTTGGCTGTACGACAGCACCTTGGTGCGGCTGTGCGGCGCAGGGCGCAGACGCACCACCTGGGGGCCGAGCTTCACCAGCCGGTCGTAGGAATAATGGGTGACGTGGTTCAGGGCGACGTGGATGGCCATGCCTTGGACTTTCTGCGAGGGAGAAACAAATGGGTCAACACATTGTGAACGTCTTGTGTGTAGCAAGTCCTGCGCCATGACGCATCGCATGGTCAAACAGGCTTTCCGCGCCGGGCTGCCGCTGGCCTGGGTGTGGCCCGCGGCCTTGGGCGGCTGGGTGCTGGGCACGGTGGCGGTGGTGCTTCAACCCCAGCTGTGGGCTGCCGATGTTTACAAGGTTTTTTGGCTTCTAGCGCTTTTTCTGATTGCGCTGACAGCTCTTGTTTTTGGAGTATTCAGGCAACGCTCCCCTGCGCCCTGGCAACCCGGCTGGGCGGCGGTGCTGCTCACCTGGGGGGTGATGCTGATGGGGTCCGCCGGGCTGACCGGCCACCGTGCACTGACGCAACAGACCCAGTGGTTGTCCCCGGCGTGGGAGGGACAGACCTTGCAGCTGGAAGGCCGCGTGGCCGCCGTGCCCACCGCCACGCCCCTGGGGTGGCGGGTGCTGCTGGACGTGCAGCGCACCCTCACCCCCGGCGCGCCCACGCCCGAGCGGGTGCTGCTGTTCTGGCCCGTGGCCGCCAAGCCGCAGGCC
>DASUON010000087.1:0-2639 GCA_036276615.1 Burkholderiaceae bacterium | reverse complement strand
CTGCCCAGCGGGCACATGGCCCTGCGCCTGCTCATTGCCGAAAGCATGGCCGAGCACCAGATTGCGGTGGATGCCGACCAGGTGCTGCTCACCCACGGCTCCAGCCAGGCCCTGGACCTGGTGGCGCGCTGCCTGCTGAAGGCCGGTGACGTGGTGCTGGTGGACGACCCCGGCTACCCCAACCTGCACCACATGCTGCGCCTGCTGGGCACCCAGGTGGTGGGCGTGCCGCGCACCCCCACCGGCTACGACCTGGACGCGCTGGAGGCCCTGCTGGCGCAGCACAAGCCCAAGGCCTTCTTCACCCAGCCGCGGCTGCAAAGCCCCAGCGGGTCGCTGGCGTCGGTGGCGCATTTGCACCGCCTGCTGCGGCTGGCCGACCAGCACGACTTCGTGCTGGTCGAAAACGACCTGTACGCCGACCTGGACCTCACCCAGCGCCCCTCGCTGGCCAGCCTGGACCAGCTGCGCCGCGTGGTCTACCTGGGCAGCTTTTCCAAGACCATCTCCCCCAATTTGCGCGTGGGTTTTCTGCTGGCGCGGCCCGAGTGGCTGGCCGAGTTTGTGCAGCTCAAGATGGTGGCGGGCCTCACCTCGTCCGACCTGGCCGAGCGCGTGATTTTTGGCGTGTTGACCGACGGGCGCTGGCGCAAACACCTCAAGTCGGTGCGCGACCGCCTGGGCGAAGCCCACCGTCAGGTGGGCCGCAAGCTCGACAGCCTGGGGTTTGAACTGTTCCACGAGCCCGAGGCCGGCATGTACCTCTGGGCCCGCCACCCCGACCTGCCCGACAGCGCCGAGCTGTCCCTCCAGGGCACGGCCGAGGGCATGATGCTCGGTCCCGGCCAGCTGTTCCTGGTGGAGCCCCGGCCCACGGGCTGGCTGCGCTTCAACGTGGCCTTCAGCCAGGACGAACGGCTGTGGCGCTTCCTGGCCCAGCGCATCGAACAAGGCCGCAAGGCCGCCACCCAGGCCGACGGCAACACCTTCCCCAGCGCGTGACGCGTCCAGGGGCTGGCTGGTGCGGTTCGCCAGGCGGCCCGGGTGGGGCGGGGTTTCGCGTTGGGGTTTACACGGCGTTCACCCGGGGTGCTCACAATGGCAGTCCATGCCGGACCCCCGTCCGCCACCGCGCCCCCGTTTTTGCCCAGGTGCCCGATGCCGCATCCTCTTGCTTTCCTCCGTTGTTCTTCGTTCCTTGCCCGCGCAGGGCGGGTGCCTGCGCCGCGCCGACAGCGTGGCCGGGTGTGGCCTTGGCTGCTGCTGGGGGTGCTGGTGCTGGCCGGTGGGGGCGGGGCCTGGTGGTGGCAACGCAGCCATGGGGCAGGCGCTGAAGGTGCCGAGGGGCAGGCCGCGGCACCCACGGGTGCAGCGGGGGCTCCCAAGCGGTTTGCGCCGGGCAGCCGGGTGCAGCCGGTGTCGGTGGCCACGGTGCAGCAGCGCGACATGGCCATGACCGTGCAGGCCATTGGCAACATGGCGGCGCTCAACACCGCGGTGGTGCGCACCCGGGTGGACGCCGAGCTGAAAACCCTGCACTTCCAGGAAGGGCAGCAGGTGCAGGCGGGCCAGCTGCTGGCCGAACTGGACAACCGCAGCCAGCAGGTGGCCTTGGCGCAGGCCCAGGGTCAACTGGCCCGTGACCAGGCCCAACTGACCAACGCCCAGCTGGACCTGACCCGCTACAAGGACTTGCTGGTCAAGGACTCCATCGCCGCCCAGCAGGTGGACACGCAAGAGGCCCTGGTGCGCCAACTCAAGGGCACGGTGCAGACCGACCAGGCCGCGGTAGACAGCGCGCAGTTGCAGCTGTCGTACACCCGCATCACCGCGCCGATTTCGGGCCGTCTGGGCCTGAAGCAGGCCGACCTGGGCAGCATGGTGCGCAGCAGCGACGCCAATGGCCTGGTCACCATCACCCAGACCCAGCCCATGGCCCTGGTGTTTGCCGTGCCCGAAGCCATGCTGCCGCGCCTGCGCAGCAGGCTGGGCGGCAAGGAGCCCATGGCGGTGGAAGCCTGGGACCGCGAGTTCCGCAACCGCCTGGGCCAGGGCCGGGTGACCACCGTGGACAACGCCATCGACGCCAGCACCGGCACCATCAAGGTGAAGGCTGAGTTTCCCAACGCCGACGGCAGCCTGTTCCCCAACCAGTTTGTCAACGTGCGGCTGACGCTGGCGGTGGACAAGGGGGCGCTGGCCGTTCCCGGCACCGCCTTGCAGCGCGGCGCCCAGGGGGCCTATGTGTACCTGGTGCAGGCCGACAAGACCGTGACCGTGCGCCGGGTGCGCGCCGGGGCCATCGATGGCGACTGGGTGGCCGTTTCGGGCGAGCTGAGTCCGGGCGACACCGTGGTGACCGACGGTGCCGACCGCCTGCGCGAAGGGGCACAGGTGGACGTGATTGCGCCGACCCAGCCCGGGGAGCCACGCGAGCGCCGCCGCCCGCGTGAGGCCCAGGGCGGTCAGTCCTGAATTTGTCATGAATCTCTCGCGCCTGTTCATCCTGCGGCCCGTGGCCACCTCGCTGTTGATGGTGGCCTTGTTCATCACCGGCCTGCTGGCGTACCGGCTGCTGCCCATTTCGGCCCTGCCCGAGGTGGACTACCCCACCATCCAGGTCACCACGCTGTACCCAG
>DASUON010000086.1:0-2657 GCA_036276615.1 Burkholderiaceae bacterium | reverse complement strand
GTCAAGGTTCACAACGGGCCTGGGCAGCGTTTGCGCCAGAATGACACCGAGCTTAACGGAACCCCACCCCATGCGAACGCGCCGTTTCCTGTGTCCTCGTCCGTGGAGGCTGCCCCTGCGCCACCTGGGCGCCATCGCGCTGCTGGGGCTGAGCATGCAAAACGGGCACGCCCTGGACATCAACCAGGCGTCCGAGGCCGACCTGGACGCCATCCGGGGCAGCGGCCCGGCGCTGACGGCCCGCATCCTCGCGGCCCGTCAACAGGCGCCGTTCAACTCCTGGCCGGACCTGATGCGCCGGGTCAAGGGCATTGGCGCCGCCACCGCCCGCAAGTGGTCCGAGCAGGGGGTGACCGTCAACGGCCAGCCCTGGGCCTCCCCGGCACCGTAACCCCGCCCCCGGAGGTGTGGGCCTCGAACACGCGGCCCATGTGCGGCAGCCCATGCACCACACTGACACCCTGCAGGCCCGCCGACTGGGGTTTGCCCCGCCCAACAGGCCAGCCACGCCCGCGACAATGGCCCCATGAGCAGCACGACCAGCCTCCCTTGCGAAGCCCCCTGCGTCATCGACATCGAAGCATCCGGTTTTGGCCTGGGCAGCTACCCCATTGAAGTGGGCGCAGTGCTGCCCGATGGGGCGGCCTACTGCTCGCTCATCAGCCCCGAGCCCGACTGGCAGCACTGGGAACCCACCGCCGAGGCGGTGCACGGCATCACCCGTGAGGTGCTCAAGGCCCACGGCAAACCCGCGGCGCGGGTGGCCTCGGAACTGAACCGCTGCCTCCATGCCCAAACCGTGTACACCGACGCGTGGTACCACGACTTCCAATGGCTGGCCCGCCTGTTCGACGCGGCGGACATGCAACCCCAGTTCGTCCTCAAAGACCTGCGCCAGGCGCTGGACGAAGCGGCCCTGGCCCGCTGGGACGCAGCCAAGACCCAAGTGCTTGACGAACTGAAGCTCAACCGCCACCGCGCCAGCAACGACGCCCGGGTGCTGCAACAAACCTGGGTGCGCGTCACCGCCCATGCCGCCGTCACGAGTCAACAGAACCGCGCAAAAAACATCATTCACTGTTCAGGATCTCAACGCTTGGTTCAGACTGAAGCCAAATGAACATCAGCACGACCCTTGCCCATTCCCGCCGCATCAACGCATTCCATCCTTAAAATTAACTTTTCATCATTCAGGAAGGATTTCACATGCCAGTTCAGCAGAAGCTCTCGTCTGTGGCCGTTGCCATTGCACTGTCCCTGGTCAGCAGCGCTTACGCCGCCGTGATCCCCGCGGGCGTGTCTTTGAGCGACAAGCAGGAGCTGATCCGCAACAACGGATCGGAGCCGGAGTCTCTGGACCCGGCCTTGAGCGAGTCCGTGCCCGCGAACAACATCGTTCGCGACCTGTTCGAGGCCCTCACCGCCACCGACAACAATGGCGTGGTGGTACCCGGTCTGGCCGAGACCTGGAAACAAACCGATGCCACCACCTGGGTGTTCAACCTTCGCAAGAACGCCAAATGGTCCAACGGCGAAGCCATCACCGCCGATGACGTGGTGTACGGCGTCCGCCGTTTCCTGGAACCCAGCACAGCCTCGCCCTATGCGTCCACCTTCGGCATGTTCCTGCTCAATGGCCTGGAGGTGGTGGAGGGCAAGAAACCCTCCAAAGACCTGGGCGTGAAAGCCCTGGACAAGCACACCCTGGAAATCAAGACGCCCTTCCCCGTCAGCTACATGCCCGAACTGGTGTCCAACAGCCAGTTCGCACCCATCCACAAAGCCACGGTGGACAAGTTCGGTAAGGCTTGGACCAAGCCGGGCAACATCGTCAGCAACGGGGCCTTCACGTTGAGCGACTGGCAAGTCAACGCCAAAGTCGTGCTGACCAAAAATCCCCAGTACTGGGACGCAAAAAACGTGGTGCTGACCAAGTCCACCTTCCTCGCCATTGAAAGCAGCGACGCCGACGTCAAGCTCTACGAGTCGGGCGAAAACCACTGGGTCTACCAGTTACCCGCCGGCACCTACGAAAAGTACAAGGCCCAGTACCCCAAAGAGTTGCAAAATGCCGCCACCCTGGGCTTGCGCTACTACTCATTCAACAACCAGGACCCTCTGCTGAAAGACCTGAAGGTTCGCAAGGCCTTGTCGATGGTCGTGGACCGAGACATCCTGGCCCAAAAAGTCACAGCGGATGGTCAAGCTCCCGCTTATGGAGTGATCGTTCGGGGCACCAAAGGAGCCGATGTCACCACGTACGAATGGGCATCCTGGCCCATGGACAAACGTGTGGCCGAAGCCAAAAAACTGTTGGCCGAGGCTGGCGTCAAGCCCGGCACCAAGCTCAAGTTTTCGTACAACACCGATGAGTACCACAAGAAGATGGCCATCTTCGTGGCCTCAGAGTGGAAAACCAAGCTGGGGCTGGACATGGACATGGAGGCCATGGAATTCAAAGTGCTGCTGAAAAAACGCCACGATGGTGAATACCAAGTTGCCCGCAATGGCTGGGTGGCCGATTACAACGACGCCACCACCTTCCTGACCCTGGTGCAGTGTGACTCCGACCAGAATGACAACAAGAACTGCAACAAGAAAGCCGAAGAGTTGATTGCACAGGGCAACAAGCTCATCGATGAAAAAAAGCGTGCAGA
>DASUON010000085.1:0-2234 GCA_036276615.1 Burkholderiaceae bacterium | reverse complement strand
GCGCGGCATCATCCGCCGCCATGAGCCTCGCCCGCACCGCCCAAGCCACGCTGGAGCTGTCCAACCGTGAACGCACCCTGCCTTTGAAGGACAGGGCCGTGCTGCTGCTGGCCGACGGGCGCAAATCGGCCCACGAGCTGGCGGCCCTGGTGCGCTGCTCCACGGAAGACGTGTTGCGCCTGGTCACCCAGGGCTACCTGGCCGCCGCAGCGCCCCAGCGCACCCGCCCGGCCCCATCGGACCCGTCCGCCCCAGCCCCGGCGCCCGCGGCTTCACCGGCATCCACCTTCGGCCCGTCCACGCTGTCGCCAACCGCACCCGCCCCGGTGGCGGTGGACCGTTTTGAAGGCCCGCGCTCGCTGGCCACGGCACGCATGTTCCTGTTCGACATCGTCGAGCGCCTGTTTGCCCGCCGAGCCCCTGAGCAGGCCGACACCTTCCGCCAGCGCCTGCGCGAGGCCCGCGAGCGCGACGCCATGCTGGCCGTGGCGCGCGACCTGCTGGAGGCGGTGGAAACGGTGGCGGGCTTTGAGCGGGCCGACCACATCGCCGAGCGGCTGGCCCGCATGCTGCCCGACGAGGTCACGCCGGGCTGATTTGACCCACATTACCCCCCACAGCATCCGGAAATCCTGACCCCTTCATCAGAAAACGCTGATTGACATACCCCCTGGGGGCATCGACATTCCAAACTGGAATTGTCCGTTCATCGCCTCTCTAGGGATTTCATGTTCAAGAACCTGCGCATTGCCACCCGACTGGGATTGGGATTTGGTGTTGTCCTCGTGTTGCTGATCAGCGTGGCCTTCATTGGCATCACCCGCTTGACCCACAACCAAACCAACTTCGACGTGGCAGTCAATGAAAACGCCGTCAAGATCAAGCTGGCCAATGACATGATCAACCAGCAAAACATCATTGCACGAGCGGTGCGCAACATGGCACTGCTGGACGATGTGGCTGAAATGAAGAAAGAGGAGCAGCGCATTCACGAGGCCCGTGCCGCCTACAAACGGGCCAATGAAGGGCTGGACAAACTCATGCGCAGCACCGCTGAAACCGGTGCCATGGACAAAGTTGACACCACCCACGGCACCTTGGTCCCGTTGATCGACCTGGCCATGTCCACCGCTTTGCGTGGCAACCGGGCCGAAGCCACCCGCATCCTCCTGCAAGACGTGCGCCCCCCACAGACGGCATTTCTCAAACAAATCAACAGCATGATTGAGTTGCAGGAGCAACAGAACGCTGCGCTGGTCAAGCAAGCGCAGCAAGACTACGACTCCGCCTTCAGGCTGATGCTGACCCTGACCATCACGGCCACCGTGCTGGGAATGGGTTTGGCATGGGCCGTCACCCGCGCCATCACCCGCCCCCTGGCCCAGTCGGTGGCCGCCGCCAACGCCATTTCCGCCGGGGACCTGAGCACCCGCATCGACGTCACCTCCAGCGACGAAACCGGCCAGTTGCTGGCCGCCATGCAACGCATGCAAACCACCATCCAAACCCTGGTGGACGACATGAACCGCATGAGCACCGAGCACGACCGGGGCGACATCGAGGTGGTGATGGACGGCCAAAAGTTCCAAGGAACCTTCCGCACCATGGCCGAAGGCGTCAACAACATGGTCAACGGCCACATTGCCGTCAAGAAGAAGGCCATGGCCTGCATTCAGCAGTTTGGCGAAGGCAACCTGGACGCACCGCTGGAAGCCTTCCCGGGCAAGAAGAAGTTCATCAACGACACCATCGAACAACTGCGCGCCAACCTGCGCCGCATCGTGGGCGAGATCCAGGAGCTGACCGCCGCCGCCAACAAGGGCGACTTCAGCGTCAAGCTGGAGCTGGCGGGCAAACAAGGCTTCCCCCGCACCCTGTCCGAACTGCTCAACCAGTTGAGCGACACCGTGGACACCGCGTTCAAGGACACCATCTACGTCGCCGCCGCCCTGGAGCAAGGTGACCTCACCAAGACCGTCACCCGCGACTACCAAGGTGCGTTCGATCAGGTCAAGCAAAGCCTGAACAACACCGTGGCCAAGCTGGCCCAGACCATTGCCGACGTCAACGCCACCACCGACACCATCGCCAGCGCCACCCAGCAGGTGTCTTCCACCGCCCAAAGCCTGTCGCAGGCCTCCAGCGAGCAGGCCGCCAGCGTGGAAGAAACCTCGGCCAGCATCGAACAGATGGCCGCCAGCATCAACCAGAACACCGAGAACGCCAAGGTGGCC
>DASUON010000084.1:0-2805 GCA_036276615.1 Burkholderiaceae bacterium | reverse complement strand
GCGCTGGCCGCCTGAAACCCCACCCCCACGGAGTCCCCCATGAAAGTGATGATGCGTCGCACCCCCAACGGCCAACTCTCGGCCTACGTCCCCAAAAAAGACCTGGAAGAACCCGTGGTGGCGCAGGAAAAACCCGGCCTGTGGGGCGGCACCATCACGCTGGCCAACGGCTGGGTGCTGGCCCTGCCCGACATGGCCGACAGCACCGCCCTGCCCATCACGGTCGAAGCCAAAAAACTCGCGGACGCCTGACATGGACGCCACCACCTTGCAAGACGCCCTGCGCATCGCCGACGCCGCCGCCTCCGTGGGCGAAGCGGCCCAAGCCCTGCGCCAGCGCTTCGCTTCGCTGCGGGTCATGGGGGTGGACGCACTCGACATGCGCGACGAGCAACCGGCGGGCCTGGGGCAGCGCCGAGCGCTGTTCCTCGGCACCAGCGACGGCCACTGCTGGCACCTCACCACCGACCCCACGGTTGCCACGGCCCTGCTCGTGGCCGACCGCACTTGAGCCACCCGTCACACATCGCACCTGGGGCCACCATGAACCACACCACACCGCCCACCGATGACACCCTGCTGCTGAGCGACCCCGACATCAGCCCGGTGGAACTGGAGCTGGTGGCCACCGCCCTGGGCCAGGCCCGGCTGTCGAGCGGCCCCCTGGTCACGGCCTTTGAACAACGCTTTGCCGATTGGGTGGGGCGCGGCCACGCCGTGGCGGTGGCCAGTGGCACCCTCGGCACCTGGCTGACCCTGCGCGCCCTGGGCATTGGCCCTGGGCACGAGGTGATTGCCTCACCGCTCGGCTGGCACCAGGTGGCGCACGCCGTCAGCCTGGTCGGCGCCACCTTGCGCCTGTCGGAAATCGACTACTGGTCGGGTTGCCTCGACCCCGTGCGCGCCGCGCAGCACATCACCCCCGCCACCCGCGCCATCCTGGCCGGCAACGTCAATGGCCACCCCGCCGCCTGGGCACCGCTGCGCGCCCTGGCCCAGCAGCACGGCCTGGCCCTGCTGGAAGACTCAACCGAAGCCATCGGCTCGGTCTACCAAGGACAGCGCGTCGGCGCCTTCGGCGACGTGGCCGTGTTCGACTTCGCCCAACCCAGCGCCCTCACCTGCGGTGAAGGCGGCATGCTGGTCACCGACGACGCCCAACTGGCGCGTGAACTGCGCTACCTGCGTTCGCGCGCCCTGAGCGACCGGCGCAGCGTATCGGTCGGGGCCTGGGTGCCCCTGCAAGCCGGCATCAGCGAGGTCACAGCGGCTCTCGGCTTGGGTCAACTGGCCCGCATCGACGACCTCCTGGCGCGCCGCAAAACCGTCGCGGCCCACTACCTGCAACACATCCAGACCTTCGAAGGCATCAAGCCGCCCTACATCGCCCCTGGCGTCGACGAAGTGCACTGGATGCTCTACATGGTGCACCTGGGCAAACGCTTCACGGCCAGCGCCTGCGCACAAATCGTGGAAGACCTGAACGAGGAGCTGATTGAGGCCGTCATGTACTGCCAACCCTTGCACCAGCAGTTCCACTACCAGCAACTGGGCTGGCAACGCGGCCAGTTCCCCCTCAGCGAACGCATTGCCGACCGCGCCCTCTGCCTGCCCTTCCACGGCCACCTGGCACCCGAACACGTGCGCTTCATCGTCCAGACCTTGCAAGACTCCTCGGTCAACGTCGGGGCCGGGGCCGCCATCTACTGAACCCGCCAAAGGAACCGCCATGAGCCACCCCACCCTGCACGCCCTGCCCCCCGAAGTCGCTGCCGGTCTGCGCGCCGGCACCTTGCTGCCCTACCTCGGGTCGGGCATGCTCTCGCTGTGCGAAGGCCTCACGCCACCGGCCGACCCCCAGGCCTTGGCCACCCAGCTCACCAGCAAAGTGTCGGTGCCGGGCAAGATCCGCCACCGCCTCACCGCCTCGGCCCAGTTCATCGAAAACTTCAAGCACCGCAAAACCCTGGTGGCGGCCATGGACGAGGCCTTCAGCCCCCTGGTCAAGTTCTCGCCCCTGCACACCTGGCTGGCCACCCTGCACAGCCCCCTCATCGTCGACACCTGGTACGACGACACCATGCGCACCGCCCTGTCGGCCCACCACGGCCCCACGGGCTGGACCGAAGCGCAAGGCCTGAGCCAGAGCGAGCACTTTGGCACCTGGGTCGGCTGGTACTGGGCCGATGGCAGCCCCTGCCCCGATGCCCCCAGCACCGGCCCGGTGCTCTACAAACCCTGGGGCGGGCACCGCCCCGCCAGCAACTACCTGGTGTCCGACTCCGACTTCGTCGAAGTGCTGACCGAAATCGACATTCAAACCCCCATTCCCGAGCCCGTGCGGAACTGGCGCACTCAGCGCGGTTTCGTCTTTCTGGGCTGCCGCTTCAACGACCAATTGCCGCGCGCCTTCGCACGCCAGATCCTCAAGCGCAGCGCCGGCCCGCACTACGCGGTGCTGCCGGACGAGCCCACCCGCATGGAAGCGCGCCTGCTGGACGAGCTCCACATCACCCGCATCGCCCTGCCCCTGGCCGACGTGGCTGCCCAGCTCGTGGCGGCTTCGGCCCAGACCGCCTGACTCCCTCCCACCCCTCACAGAAAGGAAAAACCATGACCGCCATCACCCTTCAACCCTCCGGCCAGGTGTTCGAAGCCGCCGCCGGCACCTCGCTGTTGCAAGCTCTGCTCTCGGCCGGCCAATCCCTCGACATCAAATGCAACGGCAACGCCAGTTGCGGCAACTGCCACGTCTTCATCCACGAAGGCCGCAAGAGCGTCTCGCGCCTCACCCCCGCTGAAAAC
>DASUON010000083.1:0-5143 GCA_036276615.1 Burkholderiaceae bacterium | reverse complement strand
GGGGCAGGCAAAAGCTGGCTCACCACCGCGCTGTGCCGGTGGTATGCCAACCAGGGCTTCAAGGTGGCACCTTTCAAGGCCCAGAACATGAGCAACAACGCCCGCGTGGTGCCCGCCCCCGGTGGCCACATGGGCGAAATCGGCAGTGCGCAGTACTTCCAGGCCCTGGCCGCCCGGGCCGAGCCCGACGTGCGGATGAACCCGCTGCTGCTCAAGCCCGAGGCCGACACCCGCAGCCAGGTGGTGCTGATGGGTGAGGTGGATCGTGAGCTGACCGAAGCCCCCTGGCGGGGCCGCAGCGAACGGGTGTGGCCCCACATTGCCGCCGCGCTGGACGCCCTGCGTGCCGAGAACGACGTGGTGGTGATCGAAGGCGCGGGTTCCCCCGCCGAAATCAACCTGTACGACAGCGACGTGGTCAACATGCGCGTGGCACGCCACTGCGGCGCGGCTTGCCTGCTGGTGACCGACATCGACCGCGGCGGTGCCTTTGCCCACCTGTACGGCACCTGGGCGCTGCTGCCCGAGGCCGACCGGGCGCTGTTCAAAGGCTTTGTGCTCAACCGCTTTCGGGGCGACGCCAGCCTGCTGGCCCCGGCCCCACAGATGCTGCAAGACCTGACCGGCGTGCCCACGGTGGCCACCATCCCCATGCTGCGCCACCACGGCCTGCCGGAAGAGGATGGTGTGTTTGATGATGCCCCCACGCTTGGGGTTGGCACCCCTGCGCTGCCCCCCAAGGGGGCTGCCCCGGCTTGGGGCGGCCCTGCGCCGTGGCCTCGCAGCTCAGCCGCAGGGGCTGTGCGCCTGACGGTGGCGGTGGTGGCCTACCCGCGCATCAGCAACTTGGACGAGTTCCAGCCGCTGAAGAACGCCCCCGGCGTGCGCCTGGTGTGGGCCCGCACCCCGGCGGAAGTGGCGGGGGCCGACTGGGTCATCCTGCCCGGCAGCAAAGCCACGCTGGCCGACCTGGCCTGGCTGCGCCAGCAGGGGCTGGACGCGGCGGTGGCTGACCATGCCCGCCGGGGTGGGGCGGTGCTGGGCATTTGCGGCGGGCTGCAAATGCTGGGCGAAGCCGTGGTGGACCCCGAAGGCGTGGAGGGCCTGGGCGGCGACGCCCCCGGCCTGGGCCTGCTGCCCCTGGTCACAGCCTTTGGCCCGCACAAGACGGTGTGCCGCAGCCAGGGCCGCTTCAATGGGGTGCAGCCTGGCCCCTGGCAGGCCCTGAACGGGGTGGGCGTGGGCGGTTACGAAATCCACCACGGCCAGACGTTGGAACACCCGGCCATGGCCGCCAAAGGCGACCGGTTGCACACGGTGTTGACCGCCGCCGACGGCCAGGCCCTGGGCTGGCAATCCACCGCCGCCGGGCATGGTGGCCGGGTGCTGGGGGTGTATGTGCACGGGCTGCTGGAAGACCCGGCGGTGCTGCACGCGCTGCTGGGTGTGCCTCAAGCCGGGCTGGAGCCGGTGTTCGAGGGGCTGGCCGCCGTGGTGCAGCAGCACTTTGACGCCGCCTGGCTGCGCCAGTGGGCCCGTTGAACGGGTTGACAATGGCTGCATGCTGCACGACTTTCAACACGCCAACGGCTTCCTGAAGGCCACCGCCTTCGACGTGATCATTGTGGGCAGTGGCATGGCCGGGTTGGCCCTGGCCACCGCCTTGGATGGTTCGGGTTTGCAGGTGTTGTTGGTGGACGGCGGTGGCTGGGACGAACAGCCCGCGCTGCAGGGCCTGTACGAGGGCTCGGTGCAGGGGCAGCACCCCCAGGCCTGGGAGTTCCGACGCCAGCGTTTTGGCGGCACCAGCCATTTGTGGGGCGGGCGCTGTGTGCCCATGGACCCGCTGGACCTGGACGTGCGCCCGCAGGTGCCGCACAGCGGCTGGCCCATGCCCTGGTCGGCGCTGGAGCCGTTTTACGAGCCCGCCTGCCAGTGGCTGGACGCGGGCACGGCGGATTTTTCCGTGCAGTCCCTGCGCCACCCGCGCCCCTTGCTGGACGGCCTGGCGGCGGCGGACGAGGTGCTGACCGAACGGATCGAACGCTACAGCCTGCCCACGGACGTGGGTCGCGCCCACCGGCAACGGGTGCTGCAGTCCCGCACGCTGCACGTGCTGCTGCATGCGCGGGCCACCCACCTGGTGCTGGAAGGCGACGCCCCGCACGAGCGGGTGGCGGGGGTGGAGGTGACCCACGTGAAGGACCAGGCCAAGCTCACGCTGACCGGGCGGCAGGTGGTGCTGGCCGGTGGCGGCATTGAAGCCACGCGCCTGCTGTTGGCGGTGCAGCGGCGTCAAGCCTCGTGGCAGCGGTTTGATGGCGGGCTGGGCAAGTTCTACACCTGCCATTTCGACGCCATCGTGGGCGAATTGCGCACCGGCAAGGTCAGGCCCCCATTTGCCTTCGAGCGCACCACCGACGGGGTGTACGCCCGGCGCAAGTTGCAGTTCACCGCGGCGCACCAGGCGCGGCACGGCTTGCTGAACGGCACCTTCCGGCTGCACTTTCCCGCCTATGCCGACGCCCGCCACGGCAGCGGGGTGCTGTCCACCATCTTTTTCCTCAAAAGCATCCTGCCGGGTGAACACCAGCGCCTGCTCAACCACGGGCGGCAGGTGGCGTCACCACAGACCGACTGGTTCGGCCACGCCCGCAACGTGCTGCTGGGCCTGCCCGACATCGCCCGCTTCGGCTTTGATTGGACGGTTCG
Organism: Burkholderiaceae bacterium; assembly: GCA_036276615.1. Classification (GTDB taxonomy): domain Bacteria; phylum Pseudomonadota; class Gammaproteobacteria; order Burkholderiales; family Burkholderiaceae_C; genus UBA2334. The sequence goes on along the minus strand of DASUON010000083.1, from coordinate 2,431 downwards.
CAACAAGCTGGCGCACCGCAAGCTGCCCTACACCCTGGTGCCCAACCGCAACGGGAGCTACCCCATCGAGTTCAATGGCGAGCAGATCCCCGACGCGGGCAATGCCATCGGCTTGCTGGAGCAGGTGGATGCGTTGGGCATGCCGCGGGTGGACATCCGCTGGCGGATCACGCCGCAGGACGTGGACTCGGCCCTGGAGGGGTTTCGCAGCCTGGCGGCGGTGCTGAAGACGCACACCCAGGCCGAGCTGGTGCTGGACCTGGCCCACCTGCGCGAGGCGCTGCAAGCCTCGCCCGCGGTGGGCGGGCACCACATGGGCACCACACGCATGGGGCACGACACCGACCCCACCAGCGTGGTGGACGCCCACCTCAAGGTGCACGGCGTGGCCAACCTGAGTGTGTGTGCCGCGTCGTGCATGCCCACCAGCGGGCACGCCAACCCCACGTTGACGGTGGTGGCGCTGGCCTTCCGCTTGGCCCAGCACCTCAAAAGCACTCAGTTCGCGGCGTATTCCTGATACCGCACACCCCGAAAGGCGCTGAGCTTGCCCTGGTTGGCCTTGGCGCGGATCAGCCAATGGGCCGCGCGGTGGCGCCCCATGGGCAGGGTCAGCAGGGCCAGCACCAGGGCCGACACCAGCTTGGCGCAGGCGTTGGCGGCCAGCTTCAGGCGTTGGCGGCGGTCCATGGGTCCATAGGCCCCGGTGAGGGCCTTGCGTGCATATTCCTGGCCCCCGCTGTAGGCGCGTTGCAGCAGCCAGTCAAACCGCAGGCGGGCGGGTTCCACGGGTTCGGTCACGCAGGCGTTGTCGTCCCAGATCACCGTGCACCCCTGGCGGATGAAGCGCAGCAGCATGTCGGCGTCTTCACCCGTGGACAGTTGGAACGCCGGGTCGAACGGGCCGGGCAGGGTGCGCACGGGCTCGGCGCGCAACAGCGCGTTGCCAAAGCGCAGCTGGTTGAGGGGCACGGTCTGCCCCGTGGCCAGGCGCGGGAAGCTGTAGAAGTCGCCCTTGCGGATCCACTCGGGTGCGTGTTCGGGCACCTGCGGCACCACGGGGGCCAGCACCGCTTCGGCCTGGAACTGCCGGGCGGTGTCGTACAGGCGTTGCAGCCAGTCGGCGGGGGCGCGTTCGTCGTCGTCGATGAAGGCCAGCCAGTCGCCATCGGCCAGGGCCACGGTGCGGTTGCGGGTGAGGCTGATGTTGCGTTCGAACTGGGTGTCGTACACCACGTCGAGGGGGGCGCCCACGGCGTCGAGTTCGGCCTTGAAGGCGTGCACGGCGGGCTCGCCGCTGCGCTCGGCGTCGTTGTCCACCACCACGATCTGGGTGGGTCTGAGGGTCTGTCGGGCCAGGTCACGCAGCACCAGCCCCAGGCGCTGGGGACGGCGGTAGGTGGCAAGGCAGACGCTGATGCGGGGAAGGTTCATGGATTCCAAGGGTGAAGGGGTTGCCAGCCCAGCCCCTCCAGGGCCTGGCGGCTGTCGTAGTGGACCTGGGTGAAACGGGCGCACAGCCAGCGCGGGCGCAGCAGCCCGGGCAGTGGCAGGCGGTGTCCGCTCAGGTGGTCCAGGCCCTGGGCCAGTTGAGCCAGCGTTTGGTGCAACGCCCACGGCAAGCGCACACAGGTGGGCGCATCGGGGCGTTGTTGCAGCCAGGCCAGCAGCTCTGTGGCCCTGGGGGCCGGGGGGGTGACGATGTTGAACACCTGCAAGGCAGGTGTCTGGGGTTGTTGCAGCCGGTTCAAGGCGCACACGATGGACAAGGCCACGTCGGCCACATGCACCAGGGGGACTTCGGCCAGTGGGCTCAAGGGGCCCATCAGCAGCCAGCGCCCGCCGGGCAGGGCCCGCCCCAGGCTGAAGGGCCAGGGGCAGGGGGTGGTGTGGAAGATGCCAGGGCGCAGCACCACCACAGCGGAGTCGGTGTGGGCAAACTGCCGGAACAGGGCGTCCTGGGCCAGTTTGCAGCGGGTGTACACGTCACGTTCCTGGGGCCGCGCCTCCAGGGGCGACTGTTCGTTGAGGCTGCTGCCGGGGGGCAGCGCGGCGTAGTCGTACACCGACAGCGAGCTGATGCCCACCAGCCGGGACACACCCGCATGCCGCATGGCCTGCAGCACCACTTCGGTGCCGGTGACCGTGGCCTGGTGCTGGGTTGCTTCGTCGCCGGTCAGCGCCGCCGCGGCGTGCACCACGGCCTGGGCCCCGCGCAGGGCCTGCGAGACCGAGGCCACGTCCAGTGGGTTGATCGCGTGGTGGGTGACGCCCGGCGGGGCTGGGGGCAGCGTGCGGCCCGGCCAGTGGCGGTGCAGCATCCGCACCCGGTGCCCGGCCTGCAGCAGCGCGGGGACCAGGGCGTGTCCCAATTGCCCGGTGGCTCCGGTGAGTGCGATGTCCATGGGGGCGATGTGAAGGGCGGGCCGGG
>DASUON010000082.1:0-7625 GCA_036276615.1 Burkholderiaceae bacterium | reverse complement strand
CGTTGAACCACCGCCCCCCCCACATGCCACCAGCAAGCTGGCGATGAACCCCAGCAAAACGCATCGAATGAATTTCATCATGGCTTTTATCAACGAATTTGAGTACTTTCAACCACTTTAGGGGTGATGAACACGAGCATTTCTGACTTCTCCATGCTCTTGCTTCGGTTCTTGAACAAATTTCCGACCACGGGCACATCACCCAGCAAGGGAACCTTGTTCTCTGCCTCTTGCTCTGTCGACTCGAAAATACCCCCAATCACCACCGTTCCACCGTTTTCCACCAACACCTGCGTCTGAATCCGTTTGGTGTTGATCGCACGGGCGCCCAACAACAGTTCGCCAGGACTGTCTTTGTTGACTTCTACTTCCAAAATGACGGCACCCTCAGGGGTGATTTGAGGCGTCACCTCCAGTTTCAGGCTGGCCTTTTTGAATGCGATGGTGGTTCCCCCATTGGGAGCGGTGGTCTGGTACGGAAATTCCACACCCTGTTCAATGATGGCCTTGACCTTGTCGGCCGTGACCAACCGTGGACTGGACACCACTTTCCCGCGACTGTCGGCTTCCAACGCCGACAACTCCAAATTCAGAAAGCGATTAGCCGCTGGACTGAACAACGACAAGGCAAACGACGTCGGAGAAACCCCACCAAGCCCACTGGCAGGCAAATTGACGAAGTTCGTTGTGTTAGATGTTGATGGTGCCGTGATGCCCACCGTCGAGTTGATGGCGTCATAAGACCCACCAAAGGCCACCCGGTTGCCAGACCCGACGGAATAACCGGCATCGCCCCCACGAATGCCCCGCATGTCAGCTCCACCCAGCTTCACGCCCAGTGACCGACCGAACTTGTCGTCGGCCTCCACGATGCGCGCCTCGATCAGGACCTGCCTCACCGGCACATCCAGCTTCGTGATGAAGGCCTGTACCTGCTCCAACCGCGAAGGGATGTCGGTCACAAACAGTTGGTTGGTTCGGGGTTCGGCAATCACACTCCCTCGGGAGGACAAAATGCTCCCTGCCCCCGCCCCAGCAGCGCCATGAGCACCCCCTGCACCGCCTGCCGCTGCGCCTGCACCAGATGAGCCGATCTGCGCAGCAACGTCACTGGCTTTGGCGTAATTGAGCACAAACGACTGGGTTTTCAGCACCTCCATGGACTCGATGGAAACCCGTGACTCCAACTCAGCCTTGTCTCGTGCCGCCAGTTCGTCCATGGGAGCCACCCAGATCACATTGCCGGACTTCTTCATTCCCAAGCGCTTGGATTGCAAAATGATTTCCAAGGCTTGGTCCCAGGGAACGTCCTTCAGCCTCAACGTCACAGCGCCACCCACGGCATCGGAGGTCACGATGTTGAAGTTGGTGAAATCGGCAATGACTTGCAGCAGGGCACGGACGTCAATGCTCTGGAAATTCAATGACAACTTGTCCCCCCCATAGCCTGGACCTTGCACAAGCTTGTTGGGGTCTTGCTTTTGTTCCCGAACCTCAACCACAAGACGTCCATCCGTCTGGAATGCGCTGTGCTCCCAATTGCCGCGGGGGGTGACGGTGATTCTCACACTCCCAGAGGCAGTCTCAGCAGACACCTCTTGAACCGGGGTTCCGAAATCACTCACATCCAGCTTTCGCCGCAAAAATTCGGGCAACTCATACCTGGGAACCGTCACCACCAAATTCCGCCCTTTGACCGCAATGTCCACTTCGGGCTGCTGTTGATTGAAATCAACCACCAAGCGACCTGCACCATCGGCTCCACGTCGAAAGTCAATGTCGCGAATTGCCGAAGGCGCAGCGGAAACCAATGGGGCTGCGGAGGCCGTGTCTACCGCGGCCACAGCCCCCTTTGAGACATCCGCAACACCACCTTCTTGAAGAATCACATCAACTTGCGTCCCCCGCCGAACCAGCTTGAACGGCGTGGGTTGTTGCAAGTTCAGGATGACCCGGGTTTTTTCACCCGCCTGGACGACATTGGCAGAACGCACCGTGCGCAAACCGAGGGCAATGCTGCCACGGTCCACCGCCGATTGAACCCCCTGAAAATCCAACGCAATCCGCGCCGGAGTGGCCGTCGAAAAACTGACCGGGTCCACTGCCAGTGCGTCGGTCGTGTCGATGGTCACCATTTCCTGACCGGCCACCACCTGTCCGACCAAACTTTTGATGGTGTTCTGAGCCGTTGCAGCACCCGACCAACACATCACCACACCGACCCACACCAGCTGGGTCACAGCGACACCCAAAGACGTCGCGCCCAACCGACCCATTTGCATTTGTTTCATTTCGCGCCCTCCTGCAACTGCAGTGTTGCCTGACGCTCAATCCACTCGCCCGCTGCGTCCTGCACAATTTCTCTGAGTACCACTTCTGTATCCGTGATCTTGATGACTTTGCCGTAGTTTTGCCCCAAATAGGCCCCCGTCTGAACTTGATAGATCAGCTTATCCACTTTCAGAAGCGCTGTTTGTCGCCCGGCTTTCTGCAGAGTCCCCACCATGGACAGCGCATCCAAAGGAAACGCCTCCAAGGGCTCTTTTCTTCTGGCCAGCTCCGGGGCAATCAATTCTTGATTCCCCAAGGAACTGGCCATTTCCGCCTTCAAAGCGCCCAACAAACGTTGCATGGCAAACGGATCGACCTTGCTCTCCACCTGGTAGGCTTGTGGATGGAACTTCACAGGAGGGGACACGGGCTCTGTCCGCGGATGCATGCCGTTGCGCTGCTCTTGCATCCACGCTTGCAAATCCGCCTCTGGCGCATCGGTGCACCCGGTCAAACACCAGACCCCCAGCAACCCCGACAAAAGCAAGAACCGAACTGTCATTTTCCTGCCGCCTTCTTTGCCGCAGCCTTGCGCTGAGCTTCCACTTCATCCATGTCGAGGTACCGGAACGTCTTGGCAGTGCCCTCCATGACCAACTGCGCAGACTTGTCTTTCTGGGTCGTCAACTGAATGTCATTCAACGTCACGATGCGTGACAACTGAGCGATGTCCGCAGAGAAAAGTCCCAGGTCGTGATAGCCACCCGTGATGCGAACTGAAATGGGCAATTCAGCGTAATAGTCTTTGACCACCACCAAGCCAGGGCGAAAAAGCTCAAACTGCAAACTGCGGCCCAACCCCGCTTGGTTGATGTCTGACAGCAACGCATCCATTTCCGCCTTGCTGGGCAACTGCTTCTCCAGTTGATTCACGTACTGACGCACGTCCTCAAGCTGCTTCTTCAAGGCATCCAGGTTGATGGCCTGTGTCAGCTTGTCACGGTACACCTGACGCAGCTCAACCTCCTTCTGCTGATGCGTTTCCAATTCAACAGAAAGCCCATCCAGCCAAAAGTACCAAAGCGCAGCAAAAACGACCAGAAACAGAGACAACAGCAGCGCAAATCGAGGCACCACTGGCCATTGAGAGGGATCATTCGGATTCAATCCCACAAACTGGGACTGCAACTGCCCAAACGAGTCTTTCAAATCAATTTTCAAACTCAGATCTTTGGCCATGCGATCTCACCCCTTTGGCTAAGAAACCCCAGCAGGGGCACCTTGACCAGCATTCTTGCTTTCGGGCTTCACCAGCTGCACTTTCACATTGAAGCTGAAAACCCGCCGCTGTTCACGATTTGAAACCGACTGAGAGGCTGCAATGATTTCAATCAATTCCGGTCGATTCATCCATTCGCTGCCCGTTGCAAGGTTCCGCAAAAGCTCGGACACCCGCTCCTGCGACTGGGCCATGCCCGTCACCGTCACCGACTGTTTCTCTTGCTTCACCGACGTGAGGTAGATCCCATCAGGGATCAGCGTTACCAGATCACTGAGCAAATGCACAGGGGTGTTTCGATCCGACTGCAAGTTCTCCACCGCTTGCTGCCGCGCTTTCAAGCTTTGAATCTCCGCTCGCAGCGATGCAATGTCTTTGATCTGGTCATCCAGCTTCTTGTTTTCCTGTTCCAAAAATGCATTGCGAGTCTGCTGGACCTCAATCCCATGCTGATACCAAAGGCTGACCAGGAAGGCCATCCCGCCCCCCAGCAATGCAGCCAGCAGCGAAGAAGCCATGAAGGCTTCCTTGCGTTTCTTGCGCGCGGCCTCACGATGAGGCAACAGGTTGATGAGGATCATTGGAAGAACCTCCGCAACGCCAACCCCGTTGCCGTGAGGTAGGACGCCGATTCACGGGTCAACTTGGAGGCACGAACTGCAGCCCCCAACTCCATCCCGTCAAAGGGGTTCACCACCATACTGGCGAAAGAGGTTTGAGCTGTCACCTCCTCTGTCAGCCCAGCCACCGCAGCAGTGCCGCCGGCCAACAGGATGTGGTCCACGCGGTTGTGTGGCGTGCTGGTGAAGAAGTACTGCAAGGCTCTGTAGATTTCTTGCGTCATGCTCACCACAAAAGGGCGCAAGACGGTCTGCGCATAGTCTTCTGGCAGGTCGGCTGCACGCTTTTTCTGCTCAGCTTCATCCAGCGAAAACCCGAACTGGCGCGCAATCATCTGGCTCAGCTGAGCCCCTCCGAACGCCTGGTCCCGCTCATACAAGGTTTCACCGTTTCGAATGATTTGCATGCTGGTGGTCACTGCGCCGATTTCGAACAGCGCCACGAGTGAATCCTTTCCTCCACCGGGGAGACTCGACTCCACCAGCCTGGCCGCAGCCACACGCGATGCGTAGGGCTCAATGTCAACCACCACCGGATTCAAACCTGCCGCTTCTGCCAGCCCCTGGCGGTCCAGGACTTTTTCCTTGCGTGATGCAGCAATGAGCACCTCAACGTCGCTGGGAGACGTCTCGCAGGGCCCGATGACGCAAAAGTCCAGACTCACCTCATCCAGCGAAAAAGGAATGTACTGATTGGCTTCCGACTCCACCTGGATTTCGAGCTCGGTCTCGCTGAGCCCCCCAGGCAAGATGATTTTTTTGGTGATGACCGACGAGGCGGGCAGCGCAAACGCCGCATTGCGGGTGCGACTGCCGGCTTTGCGGACCGCTCGGCGAACGGCCTCGGCCACCTCATCGAACTTCTCGATGTTGCCATCGGTCACCCAACCCCGCTCCAGGGGCTCCAGTGCGCAGCGCTCCAGTACAAGTTGACCCGCCCGATTGCGAGACAACTCCACCACCTTCACGCTGGACATGCTGACGTCCACGCCCATCAAAGGAGCGGGTTCTCGGCTGAACAGCGATGCCAGATCAATCAAACGGCGCTCCCGACGGTAGAAAAAATGATGGAGTAAACGTTTCAATGCTATCAGTAAGTGCTTTTGGCACCCAACTTTTTTGGCTTTGGCAGCCACCCCACCCGTTGCCAAAAGCCGACGTCCGTTGGACCGCGCACCATTTTTATAATGGCCGACCGACCAAAGGACCCCATGGCTGATCAGGACACAACACGTCATTCCGAGCGAAATGCTCCTGCCGCAGCGCGGCGACTTCCGATGGTGGTGAAGGTCCTGGGCATCCTGCTGGGACTGGCGGTGGCCGGTGCGGCATCCGTGGCCATGGTGATCGGCGTGGCGCTGGCCATGGCCTACCCCAACCTGCCGGAAGTGACCGCGCTGTCCGAGTACCGCCCCAAACTGCCCCTGCGGGTGTACTCCGCAGAAGGGGAACTCTTGGCAGAGTTCGGCGAGGAACGGCGGGAGTTCACCCCGTTCGATCAAATCCCCAAGGTGATGAAAGACGCGGTACTGGCCGCGGAGGATGCGCGCTTCTTTGAGCACGGTGGTGTGGACTACGTTGGCATGGTTCGCGCGGGGTTGGCCAACTTTGGTCGGGCCAAAAGCCAGGGGGCGTCAACCATCAGCATGCAGGTGGCTCGCAACGTCTACCTGACCGCGGAAAAGACCTACACCCGCAAGATTTATGAAATCCTGCTGACCTTCAAGCTGGAACACACCCTGTCCAAGGAGCAGATCCTGGAGATCTACATGAACCAGATCTTCCTGGGTCATCGTGCCTATGGTTTTGCCGCTGCCGCACAGGCCTACTACAACAAACCCCTCAAGAATCTGACCATCGACGAAGCCGCCATGCTGGCCGGCTTGCCCAAGGCCCCATCGGCGTTCAACCCCATCAGCAACCCCAAACGGGCACGGGCTCGCCAGCTGTACATCATCGACCGCATGGCGGAAAACGGGTTCATCACCCAGGCCGACGCTGAACAGGCCAAGGCCGCGCCCATGCACATCCGCCCTGCGGCCAGCATTCAGCGTGTGCGGGGCGATTACGCCGCAGAAATGGTGCGCCAGGCCATCCACGACCAGTACGGCGAAGAAGCCTACACACGCGGACTCAACGTCACCACCACCATTCGCAGCAGCGAACAGCAAGCGGCTTACCGCGCCTTGCGCCAAGGCCTGATGGACTTCGAGCGCCGCCAACGCTACCGCGGCCCTGAGAAGTTCGTCGACCTGCCCGACAACGGCCCGGCCCTGGACGATGCCGTTGATCAGGTGCTGGCCGACGTGCCGGACAACGGAGACCTGCTGTCTGCGGTGGTGCTTGAAGCCTTGCCCTCCAAAGTGACGGTGGTCCGCCAGGATGGTGGGCCCATTGAAATCACCGGAGAGGGACTGAAACCGGTTCAGTCCGGCCTTGCCGACAAAGCCCCGCCGCACATCAAGCTCCGCCGGGGTGCGGTGGTTCGAATCGCCAAGGCTGGCAAGGGCTGGGAAATCACCCAGGTGCCTGAAGTGGAGGGCGCATTTGTGTCCCTGGACCCGCGCACCGGCGGCATTCGCTCCTTGGTGGGCGGCTTCGATTTCCAGAAGAACAAGTTCAACCACGTCACCCAGGCGTGGCGCCAGCCGGGGTCGAGTTTCAAACCCTTCATTTACTCGGCGGCCCTGGAAAAGGGCATCACCCCCAGCACCGTGGTGTATGACTCCCCCCTGTTCTTCAGTGCGTCCACAACGGGCGGGAAACCCTGGGAGCCCAAGAACTACGACGGCAAGTTCGAAGGTCCCATGACCGTGCGATCGGCCCTGGCCAGGTCCAAAAACATGGTGTCCATCCGCATCCTCCAGGCGGTGGGAACCCAAACCGCACAAGAGTGGGCCACCCACTTCGGATTCGACGCCGACAAACACCCCCCTTACCTCACGATGGCCCTGGGGGCAGGCTCCGTCACCCCACTGCAAATGGCCAGTGCCTACAGCGTGTTTGCCAACGGCGGGCACTTGCTGCCCCCCATGTTGATCAGCAAAGTCGCCGACTCGCAAGGCCGCGTGCTGGTGGAGTTCACGCCTCCGGCCTTGTCGGAAGACAACCGGGCCATCCCCGCACGCAACGCCTTCGTGATGGACAGCCTTCTCCAGGAAATCACCCGCGCAGGCACGGCCGCCAAGGCCCAGGCCACGCTGAAGCGCCCCGACGTGTATGGCAAGACTGGCACCACCAACGACGCCATGGATGCCTGGTTTGTCGGCTTCCAGCCCACCGTCACCGCCGCCGTCTGGGTGGGCTACGACACGCCCAAAAACCTCGGGAGCCGAGAAACCGGCGGCGGGCTGAGTCTGCCCATTTGGATCAGCTACATGCAGGAAGCACTCAAAGGCGTGCCGGTGACGGAACCCCCGGTGCCCGAAGGTGTGACCCAGGTGGGTGGCGACTGG
>DASUON010000081.1:0-9949 GCA_036276615.1 Burkholderiaceae bacterium | reverse complement strand
ATGCGGGCATTGTCCGGTGGAATCAGGCCAGGGCGTGCAGGCCCACGCGGTTGCCGTCCAGGTCGGTGATGTGGGCGAAAAAGCCCATGCCTTCGGGCAGGGCCTGGCGCGGCAAGGCCACCGCGCCGCCCGCGGCCACGGCCCGTTGCAGCGCCGCGTCCAGCGAGGGGCTGGCGTCCAGGTACACCAGGGTGCCACCGCTGGCCTGGGCGGGTGCGGTGGGGCCGCACATCAGCGCGCCACCCGTGCCCTGGGCCGGGTCGTAGGCAAACACCGCGCCTTGCGACGGGCCCATGGCCTCGCGGCGCATGGGGCGGCCCAGCAGGGTTTCGTAAAAGACCTGGGCACGGTCGAGTTGTTGCACGGGGATTTCAAACCAGCTGATGGCGCTGACGGTCATGACGGAACTCCTTGAGGGGGTGAATGAACAAGCCCCGGATGCTGCGCCACCCCTGCTGACACCGTGGTGTCAGCAGGCAGCCCCTCAGGCCGCATTTCAGGCCGCGGGGGTCGCCGTCGCTGTGGCCGCCATCGCCTCGGTCGCGGCCACCCGCCGAGCCGCCTGCGTGCGCCCGCCGTAGCCCCAGTCGGTGGCGGGCAGCTCGCGCACGGTGACGTAGCTGGCCTCGGCCAGCGGCTGGCCCTGGCCCAGGTGGTGGTTCAGCACGGCCCAGGCTTGCGCCACGAAGCGGGCTTTTTCCTCCACGGTGTTGGTCCCGGCGGTGATGTCGATCTGCAACCACGCGGTGGCCTGCGGGGTGTGCTGGTGGATGGGTTCGCCACCAATGTGCCAGTGGGCGGCGGGCAGGTCGTCGATGACCACCGCGGTCACCTCGCGGCGCTTGTGCAGCACTTGGGCGGTGAGTTCGGTCAGGGCGTGGGCCAGCACGGCGTAACGCTCGGGGTTTTGCAAGGGGGCAACGCGCAGCAGCAAGGTGGGCATGGGGAAGGCTCCGGGTGGGGGATGGGTTCAACGGGACGGGGTGGCGGCTTGCGCCCGAGCCCGCAAGGCGGCGTGGCGCTTCAGGCTGGCATGCAGGCGGCGGGCGCTGCGGGCCAGGGCGGCGGCGCCAAAGTCAAAGTCACGGATGGCTTCGCGGCGCAGGCGGCTGGCGCGGGTTTTGGCCAGGTCCATCCACAGCGCGTGGGCGTCCAGGCTGGCGGGGGGCAGGTCTGAGGTCATGGAAGGTCTCCGGTGGAAGGGCATGGCTTGCACTGTAAAAACACATCCAACCCACGGAAACCGCCAAAAGTGCGAATTGGCATTGCAACTTTTGCAAAGCAACCCACAATGCCGGCATGAACTTCGACCTGGACGACGCCGCTCTGCTGCTGCGCATTGCCGAGTTGGGCAGCCTGTCTGCCGCCGCCCGCGAGCGCCAGTGGCCGCCCAGCCAGGTGTCGCGCAGCCTGGCCCGGCTGGAGGGGCAGTTGGGCGTGCGGCTGGTGCACCGCACCACCCACGGCCTGTCGCTCACCGACGAGGGCGACACCTTTGTGCGCCACGCCCGCCAGCTGCTGGCCACCCGCGACGAACTGGCCGCCGACCTGGGGGCCAAGCGCCAAGGCCCCAGCGGCTGGGTGCGGGTGGGGGTGAGCCCGGCCATGGCCGAGTCCATCATCGCGCCCAGCCTGGCCGGGCTGTACCAGCGCCACCCGGACCTGCACATCGACCTCAGCGCCGACGACCGCATGGTGGACCTGGCCCGCGAAGGCATCGACATCGCGCTGCGCACCGGTGCCCCCCATGGCGAGAACCTGGTGGCCCGCCAGATTGGCGACTATGGCCGCACCCTGTGCGCCAGCCCCGCCTACCTGGCCCGCCACGGACTGCCCCGCACGCTGGACGACCTGGCGCAGCACCGCCTGATTGCCAGCAGCGTGAGCCCGTCCCTCAACCAATGGCCGCTGGCCCACGGCACGCCGCGGCCACCCAAGGCCACCGCCCAGGACGCCACCGCCCCCACCTGGACGGTGCACGGCCACACCCGCAGCGACAGCAGCTCGGCCACGCTGGCGCTGGTGCTGCACGGCGTGGGCCTGGCCCGGCTGAGCGACCTCATCGCCCGCCCCCACCTGGCCCGCGGGGCGCTGGTGCCGCTGATGACCGAGGTGTTCGACCCCCAGCGCGTGCCGGTGTACGCCATCATGCTGCCCGAGCGGCACCGCCTGCCCAAGGTGCGTGCCTGCATCGACTGGTGGCAGCAATGGCTGGCCGCCTTGCCGGACAATGCCCCCCATGACCGCCCCTGAACTGCTGGAGCCCGATCCCCAAGACCCCACCGTGCTGCGCCCCGCGGGGCGCGCCGCCGACGCGGTGCACCCCGCGCCCGGCTCGGCCTCGCCACCGCCCTTTCGAGGTTCTGGCGGCGCGGCGGGGGCGGGCGGGGCGCTGGCCCGGCCCACGCTGGCCTTCCTGGCCAGCCATCCGGCGCATGCCATTGCGCTGGGCTTTGGCTCTGGCCTGGCGCGCTGGGCACCGGGCACCGTGGGCACGCTGTGGGGCTGGGCCGCGTTTGCGGTGCTCCAGCCCTGGCTGAACGACGGGCAATGGGCCGCCCTCATCGGCCTCAACCTGCTGCTGGGCTGGTGGGCCTGCACCGTGACCGCCCGCCACATGGGCCAACCCGACTCCAGCCACATGGTGTGGGACGAGGTGGTGGCGTTCTGGATCGTGCTGTGGCTGCTGCAACCCGCCACGCTGGGGCAGCAGGCGGTGGCGTTCGGGCTGTTTCGGCTGTTCGACGCGGTGAAGGTGGGGCCCATGGCCTGGGCCGACCAAACCTTCAAAGGTTTTGGCCCCCGCGGTGGCTTTGGGGTGATGCTGGACGACCTGGCCGCCGCCTTCTGCACCCTGCTGGTTCTGGCCTGGTGGCGCTTCTGAAAATTCCACTTTTGATAGCTGAAACATCAAATGGAAAAAGCGCTTTCAGCCATTTTGACTGACAAACACTGGATGCTGGCCACGGCGGAAAGCTGCACCGGTGGGTTGATTGCCGCGCGTTGCACGGACTTGGCGGGCTCCAGCGCCTGGTTCGAGCGCGGCTTTGTGACCTACAGCAACGCCGCCAAGACCGAGCTGCTGGGCGTGCCCGCCGCGCTGATCGACACCCACGGCGCGGTGAGCGAGCCGGTGGCCCGCGCCATGGCGCAAGGGGCGCTGGCCCACGCCGCCGCCCAGGTGTCGGTGGCGGTGACGGGCGTGGCAGGTCCCAGCGGCGGCAGTGCCGACAAACCCGTGGGCACGGTGTGGATCGCCTGGGCCGGACCGGGGTGGGTGGATGCCGTCGGCCACCACTTTCCCGGCGACCGGGCCGCTGTGCGCCAGGCCACGGTGCACGCGGCGCTGCAGGGTCTGGTGGCGCGCCTGCAACTTGGGTGACGATTTGAGCCCCTTTTGCAGGGAAATCCGCGGCATTTCCCGCCAAACCGCGGTGTACGATTTCCCGATGCCCACCCCCTGGATGCACGGATTCCCGCTGGACACGCTCACGCTCGACACCTCGCGCGTGGCCTACCGCTGCGGCGGTCGGCGCGATGCCCCGGCGCTGGTGCTGCTGCACGGCTTTCCACAAACCCACGCCCTGTGGCACCGGGTGGCCCAGGCGCTGAAAGACGACTTCTTCCTGGTCATGCCCGACCTGCGTGGCTACGGCGACTCGGGCCTGCTGCCCGGCGTGCCCGAAGCACAGGACCACAGCCAGCACAGCAAACGCGCCATGGCCGCCGACGTGGTGGCGCTGGCCGACCACCTGGGCCTCCAGCGGTTCTTCCTGTGCGGGCACGACCGCGGTGGGCGTGTGGCCCACCGGCTGGCGCTGGACCACCCCGGGCGGGTGTTGGGCCTGTGCGTGATCGACATCGCCCCCACGCTGGACATGTACGCCCGCACCGACATGGACTTTGCCCGCGCCTACTACCACTGGTTCCACCTGATCCAGCCCGCGCCGCTGCCCGAGACGATGATTGGCGGCAACGCCCTGGCCTACCTGCACCACAAGCTGGGCGGCTGGGGCTCGGGGGGACTGCACCACATCGAACCCCAGGCCCTGGCCGAGTACGAACGCTGCTTCTGCCGTCCCGAGGCCATCCACAGCGCCTGTGAAGACTACCGGGCCAGCGCGGGCATCGACCTCGTCCACGACCGCGCCAGCCGCGAGCAAGGCCAGCGCATTGGCCGCGACACCCTGGTGTTGTGGGGCGACCGCGGCGTGGTGCACCGCATGTTCCAGCCCCTGGCCCTGTGGCAGGCACAGTGCGCAGGCCGGGTGACCGGCGAAGCCTTGCCAGCAGGCCACTTCATCCCGGAAGAACTGCCCGAAACCACCGCCTGGGCGCTGCGCGACTTTTTCAAATGACGACCCCACACGACCCCGCCATGCAGCCCATTGCCCCGGAACAGGTGGTTCCGGGCCTGTACGTGTGGCTGGACATGAAGTGGATGGACCATCCCTTCCTGACCAACCGTTTCCTGGTCAAGACCGCACAGGACGCGGCCACCATCCGCGCCCTGGGGCTGGTGGGGCACCTGTACTACGACCCCCACAAAAGCCATGCCCAGCCCCTGCCGCTGCGTGGCGAGCAAGCGCCCGACCCGACCGAGCTGGCCCGGCAAGCGGCTGAAGCCGAGGAACTGCGCCTGGCCAAGCTGCGCCATGAAAAGATCCGCCAAGTCAAGGACGCCGCCGCCCGCTCCGAACGCGCCTGGGAACAGGCCGCCAGCGCCACCCGCGAAGCGCTGACCACCCTGGCCCGCTCACCCCGCATGGCCGCCAAACACCTGGACGAGCTGTCGCGCCAGACCGCCGCCGCGGTGATGCAAGGCCCCGACGCCCTGCTGAAGGTGCTGGGCGACAAGGAAGACAAGGGCCCGCAGTTCCACGCCCTCAACGTCATGACCCTGTGCATGCTGCTGGGCAGCCGTGTGGGGCTGAGCCAGCGCGAGCTGACCGACCTGGCCATGGCCGCGCTGGCGCACGATGCGGGCAAGAGCGAAATTCCCCTGCCCATCCTGCGCAACGGCAAGCGCAAGAAGCACGAGGAAGACCACTACCGCCTGCACGTGATGCACAGCGTCAACCTGGCCCGCGAGTCGGGGGCCTTCACCCGCAAGGCGGTGGAGATGATCGCCCAGCACCACGAAGCGCTGGACGGCTCCGGTTGGCCCGCGGGCGTGCGCGAGCTCAGCCCCGGCGCCCAGATCCTGGCCATGACCAACCGCTACGACCGGCTGTGCACCCCCGAGTCGCCCGACGTGCCGCCGCTCATGCCCTCGGAGGCGCTGGCGCACATGCTGCGCCAGGAGGGCAGCCGCTACGACCCGCAGCTGCTGGCCACCTTCATCCAGATGCTGGGCGTGTACCCACCGGGCACCGTGGTGCAGCTCAGCGACAAAAGCCTGGCCCTGGTGGTGCGCCCCGGCGCGGACCTGTACCACCCCGTGGTGCTGGTCTACAAACCCGACTCCAACGACGCCAACGCACCGCTGTTGCACCTGTCGCGCACCTCGGGCCTGTCGGTGGTGGAGGCCCTGCGCCCCACCAGCCTCAAGCCCGAAGTGTTGCAATGGCTCAACCCCCAGAAGCGTTTGGCGTGTCACTTTTCGGTGGACCCCCAACCTGATACCTGAGTCAGGTTATGCTGAGTCACAGGTAGGAACATCCCTACATACCCACTCAGCCACCTGCCCATGTGGAACAAGCCCGGCCCTCCCGTGGCCATAGACCCGAGTCAGTTGACCGTTGGCCTGTACGTCTGGTTGGACGTTCGTTGGGACGAACACCCGTTCCTGACCAACCGCTTCCTCGTCAAAACCCCGCAGGACCTGGCCACCCTGCAGTCGCTCGACCTCCAGGGGCGGCTGTACCACCACCCGGACAAAAGCACCTGCGCCCCGCTGCCCCTGGCAGCCGCACCGCCCACCGCCGCCCAGGTGTCGGCCGCCGAACAGGCCCAGCGCGAGGCCATGGCTGCCGAGATCCAACGGGCCGAACAGCACAAACGGGAAGTGCGCCAACGCCAGAAGGACGCCGCCGCCCGGGCCGACCGGGCCTGGGAGAACGCCGCCCGCCACACCAAGGAAGCGCTGCTCACGCTCAGCCGCTCGCCCAAGGCCGCGGGCGAGCTGATTGCCAACCTGTCGCGCGAGACCGCGTCGGCCATTGCCCGTGGGCAGGACGTGCTGCTGCACCTGCTGGGCGACAAGAAGGACCAGGGGCCCCAGTTCCATGCGCTCAACGTGCTCACCCTGTGCATGCTGATGGGCAAAAAGGCGGGGCTGTCCGAGCAAGAATTGACCGACCTGGCCATGGCCGCCCTGACGCACGACGCCGGCAAGGCGCTCATCCCGCCGCCCATCCTGAAAAACAGGGCCCGCAAGAAGCACGAGGAAGACCTGTTCCGCCAGCATGTGGACCTGGGCGTGCAGCTGGCGGCCCAATCCGGGGCCTTCTCCAAGGAGGCGCTGGGCTGCATCGCCGACCACCATGAGGCGGTGGACGGCTCCGGCTGGCCGCGGGGTCGGCGCACCATGCCCAGGGTGGCACGCATCCTGGCCATTGCCAACCGCTACGACGTGTTGTGCACCCCCGAGGCCCAGGGCGTGGAGCCGCTCATGCCCGCCAAGGCGCTGGCCCGCATGTTCATCGTGGAAGCCAAGCAGCACGACCAGCCCCTGCTGAGCCTGCTCATCAAGCTGCTGGGCGTGTACCCGCCCGGCACGGTGGTCAAACTGAGTGACGACAGCCTGGCCCTGGTGGTGGCCCCGGGGGCCGAGAGCCTGCGGCCCCAGGTGCTGGTCTACACGCCCGAGATCCCCAAGGACGACGCCCCCACCATCGAGCTGGGCGAAGAGCCCGAGCTGAAGATCGTCGAAGCCATCCCCCCCACCCAACTGCCCCCCGACGTGCTGGCCTGGCTCAACCCGCAACAACGCTTGTCATACTTCTTCTCCGTGGAAAAGACCGCGGGCTGATGCCCGCCCCAACAACACAGCCGCCACGGCATCACGGAGACCTCCCATGCTCGACAAACTCAACCGGGTGTACCCCGTGCGTTACACCGCCATGGGCGTGGCCGCCGTGCTGGCCTTGCTGTGCTTTGTGGCCTGGGTGCTCAACCTGCTGCTGGGCCAGTCCTGGGGCGAATCCGCACTGGCCACCCTGGTGTTTGGCGGCCTCACGGCGCTGGGTGTGCGCGACCTCACCCAGAACTTCAGCGCCGTGCGGCGCAACTACCCCATCATCGGGCACCTGCGTTTCATGCTGGAAAAGATCCGGCCTGAGATCCGCCAATACTTCATTGAAAGCGACACCGAGGCCACGCCCTTCTCGCGCTCGCAGCGCAGCCTGGTGTACGCCCGCGCCAAGGACGAGACCGACAAGCGCCCCTTCGGCACCCAGCTCGACGTGCGGGCTACGGGCCACGAGTGGATCAACCACTCCATGGCGCCCACCCACGTGCCCAGCCACGACTTTCGCATCCACATCGGCGGGGCCGACTGCACCCAACCCTATTCGGCCAGCGTGTTCAACATCTCGGCCATGAGCTTCGGGGCCTTGAGCGCCAACGCCATCCAGGCCCTCAACGCCGGGGCGCGGCAAGGCGGTTTTGCGCACGACACGGGCGAGGGCTCCATCTCCCGCTGGCACCGCGTGCACGGCGGCGACCTGATCTGGGAAATCGGCTCCGGCTACTTCGGTTGCCGCAGCGCCAACGGGCGGTTCGACCCCCAGAGCTTTGCCGCCAACGCCGCCGACCCGCAGGTGAAGATGGTGGAGATCAAGCTCAGCCAAGGGGCCAAGCCCGGCCATGGCGGTGTGCTGCCCGGCCCCAAGGTCACCCCGGAAATTGCCGAGGCCCGCGGCGTGCCCGTGGGGCAGGATTGCGTGTCCCCGGCGTCGCACAGCGCCTTTGCCACGCCGCTGGAGCTGATGACCTTCATCGCCCATCTGCGCCAGCTCTCGGGCGGCAAACCGGTGGGCTTCAAGCTGTGCATCGGCCACCCCTGGGAATGGTTTGCCATGGTCAAGGCCATGCTGGCCTCGGGCATCACGCCCGACTTCATCGTGGTGGATGGCTCGGAGGGCGGCACCGGTGCCGCCCCGCTGGAGTTCACCGACCACGTGGGCGTGCCGCTGCAGGAAGGTCTGCGACTGGTGCACAACACCCTGGTGGGCGTGGGCCTGCGGGAGCGCATCCGCGTGGGCTGCGCGGGCAAGGTGGTCAGCGCCTTCGACATCGCCCGCGCCATGGCGCTGGGGGCCGACTGGTGCAACAGCGCCCGCGGTTTCATGATGGCACTGGGCTGCATCCAGGCCCAGACCTGCCACACCGGCCACTGCCCCACCGGCGTGACCACGCAAGACCCCGTGCGCCAGCGGGCGCTGGACGTGGGCAACAAGACGCAGCGGGTGTTCAACCTGCACCAGAACACCCTCAAGGCCCTCAAGGAGCTGGTGGAAGCCGCCGGGCTAACCCACCCCAACCAGATTGGCCCGCAGCACATCGTGCGCCGGGTGGACGGCCAGCAGGTCGCCCAGCTGGACCGGCTGCTGCCCCGCGTGGCCCCGGGCGCGCTGCTGGCCCCCGACGCCGAGGTGGCCGCCAACACCGAGCTGCACCCGGTGTTCAGGCTCTACTGGGGCAGCGCGACGGCGCGGGCGTTTGGGCAGGTGTGAGCGCGAGCGGGCTCGCCCTCAGGTGCCCAGCTTGAACACCGAAACGGACTGCTGAAGCTGAATGGCCTGCTCTCGCAAGGCGGTGGCGGCAGCCGTGGACTCTTCGACCATGGCGGCGTTCTGCTGGGTCATCTGGTCCAGGTGGTTCACCGCGGTGTTGACCTGGTGGATGCCCGACGCCTGCTCCTGCGCCGTGGACGCCAGTTGAGACACCAGGGTGCTCACGCCGCGCACCGAATCCACGAGGTGCTGCATGGTTTCCCACGCACGCTGGACCTGTTCGGAGCCTTCCCCGACCTGGGTCACGCTGTCTGAAATGAGGTCCTTGATTTCCTGAGCCGACGCCGCACTGCGCTGGGCCAGGTTGCGCACCTCGCTGGCCACCACGGCAAAACCACGGCCCTGTTCCCCGGCGCGAGCGGCCTCCACCGCCGCGTTCAGCGCCAGGATGTTGGTCTGGAAGGCAATGCCGTCGATCACGCCGATGATGTCGGCAATGCGTTGCGAACTGGCGTGGATGCGGCCCATCGTGTCGGTCACCTGCTGCATGACCGCGCCGCCATCTGAAGCCTGCGCCGCAGCCGATTCCGCCAATTGGCTCGCATTGCGCGCCGAGTCGGACGCATTGGCCACCGTGGTGTTGAGCTCTTCCATGGCCGTGGCGGTTTCTTCCAGGCTGGAGGCCGTCGATTCGGTGCGCGAGGCCAAATCCGCCGTGCCGCCGGCAATCTCGACACTGGCACCGACCAGAACCTCTGACCCCGAACGGATGGCCCCCACGATGTGCTGCAGCGAGTCCTGCATGTCGTTCAGGGCCTTGAGCAGCTGCGCGGCCTCGTCGCGACCGGCATGCGCGATTTGCACCGTCAAATCGCCCGCTGCAATGCGGTGCGCCGCCTTCACCGCCTGGCACAGGGGCGCGACGATGCTGCGGGTGATCCACGTTGCCGCACCAACACCCAGCCCCAAGGCCAGCACCCCCAGGGTGACCAGCAGCGCACGCGCCTGGTCACTGGCTTGCTGGATGGGCTCGGCCGCCCGATCCAGGGCACGGCGCTGCAACTCGACCAGCGACTTCACCTTCTCCTGATACAGGTTGGCCGCGGGGATGAACTCGGACTCCAGCAACCGGTCCGCCGCCTCGGCCTGACCGTTCTTTTTGAGCTCAATGACGCGGTCCCTGGCCAACGTGTACTGCTTGCGCACCTGCGCAATGGCTTGGAACAAGGCCTGTTCTTCTGCCGACTCCATCAAGCCTTCCACCTGCTTTT
>DASUON010000080.1:0-3088 GCA_036276615.1 Burkholderiaceae bacterium | reverse complement strand
GTGGCCCAAGTTGGGTGGGGCTGGGTCGCCCGGCAGCGTGGCCCAGTGCAGCCACTGGCGGTAGGCCGCCAAGTCGGCCAGGCGCTGGGCGGGGAGGGCATCGCCTTCATCGGCCAGGTCGTCGGCGGTGCGGGCAAAGTGGTAGATGGCGGCGATCACCGGGCGCAGGTGTGGCGGGCACAGCCACGAGGCCACGGGGAAGTTTTCGTCATGGTCCACACCGGTTTGCATGGGGAGATTGTCGCTGCCCGCTTGTGGGGCCTTTGGGGTTTGTGTTCCAATTGCTGACCAGTTGGTCATTAATTGGCGTTTGGACTCGATTTTGGAGATTGCACCCATGGGCATCCCCCGTCTGTTTCATGTTGGAGGTTTGGTTTTGGCCGTGGTTCTGGTGGCCGCCTGTGCCAAAACCGAACCGGCGCCCGAGCCTGTTCGGGCGGTCAAGCTGATGACCGTGGGGCCACAGCCGATGGTGTTTGAGCACGAGTACGCCGGGGACGTGCGTGCCCGCAGCGAAGCACGCTTGGGCTTCCGGGTGGCGGGCAAGCTGCTGGCGCGGTCGGTGGAGGTGGGGCAACGGGTTCAGGCGCGACAGGTGCTGGCACAGCTGGACGCGTCCGACTACCTGCTGGCGGCGAACGCCGCCCAGGCGCAGGTGCAAGCCGCCCGCACGCAGCGGGATCTGGCCGCGGCAGACCTGAAACGCTACGCCGAACTGAAGGCGCAGAACTTCATCAGCGGGGCGGAGCTGGAGCGCCGTGAAGCCGCCCTCAAGTCAGCGCAAGCGTCGCTGGACCAGGCCATGGCGCAGAACCAGGGACAGGTCAACCAGAAGGACCACGCCACCCTGAAGGCCGACAAATCGGGCGTGGTGGTGGCCGTGGAGGCCGAACCTGGCCAGGTGCTGGCGGCGGGCACGCCGGTGGTGCGCGTGGCCTACGACGGCCCGCGCGATGTGGTGGTGGCCTTGCCCGAGCACCAGTTGGCCGGTGTCCAGGTGGGCACGCGGGCGGTGGTGCGTTTGTGGGCTGCCGACCAGGAGCGCCAGGGCACGGTGCGTGAAGTGGCCGCCGCCGCCGATCCCGCCACGCGCACCTTTGCCGTGAAGTTGGCGTTGGATGGCGGGGCGGCCGAAGCGCCATTGGGGGCCACCGCCTATGTTCGCTGGGCCCGGCCCGCGGGGGCCGTTGCCGTGGCCTCCGTTCCCCTGAAACTGCCCACCAGCGCCTTGTGGGCCCAGGGGCAGGGGTCGGCGGTGTGGCTGTTTGACGCCGCCAGCAGCACCGTCAAGGCTCAGCCCGTGGTGGTGGCCACGGCCGATGGCAACCAGGCGGTGATTGCCTCGGGCCTCAAAGGCGGCGAGCAGGTGGTGGTGGCCGGTGTGCACGTGCTGGCCGAGGGCCAGAAGGTGGTGGTGTACCGCGAAAAGCAAGCATCAAAACAGGGTATTTCGCTTTCAAATGAAGGTGTTTCTGCTATCAAATCAGGAAATTCTGAAGTCGCGGCGTCTGCCCAGAAAGGGCAGCCATGAGCCCCTCTCCTGCACCGCAGGCCCCCGCATCGGGTTTCAACCTGTCGCGCTGGGCGCTGGAGCACCAGCCGCTGACGCGCTACCTGATGGTGGTGCTGATGTTCCTGGGCATCGCGTCGTACTTTCAGCTGGGGCAGGACGAAGACCCGCCTTTCACTTTCCGGGCCATGGTGGTGCGAACCTATTGGCCGGGGGCCACGGCCCAGCAGGTGGCCGAGCAGGTGACCGACAAGCTGGAAAAAACGCTGCAAGAGGTGGCCTACGCCGACAAGATCCGCAGCTACTCCAAGCCGGGTGAGGCGCTCATCATCTTCCAGGTGAAGGACAGCACCAAACCCACGGACGTGAGCCAGACCTGGTACACGGTGCGCAAGAAGATCGGCGACATGCGCTCCACCTTGCCGCAAGGGGTGCTGGGGCCGTTCTACAACGATGAGTTCGGGGACGTGTTCGGCGTCATCTACGCGCTGCAAGGGCCGGGTTACACCGCCCCGGAGCTCAAGCGCATGGCCGACGACGTGCGCCAGCGCCTGCTGGCGGTGAAGGACGTCAACAAGGTCGAACTGTTCGGTGTGCAGGACGAAAAGCTCTACATCGAGGTGTCCCAGCGCCGTCTGGCGGCCTTGGGCCTGGACATGAACGCGGTGCTGGCACAACTGGGTCAGCAGAACGCCGTGGAGTCGGCGGGGGCGGTGCAGTCGCCGCTGGACGTGGTGCAGGTGCGGGTGACCGGGGCCTTCAACTCGGTGGAGCAGCTCAAGGCCATGCCCATCCGGGCCGCCAATGGGGTGCAGATGCGCCTGTCGGACTTGGCCGATGTGCGCCTGGGGCTGATCGACCCACCTCAGGTCAAAGTGCGCCACCAGGGGCAGGAGGTGATTGCGCTGGGCATTTCCATGACCAAGGGAGGCGACATCGTGGCCCTGGGCAAGGCGCTCAAAGTGGCCACCGATCGCATCGAGCGGGACTTGCCCGCGGGTGTGTCGCTGGCGCAGGTGCAGGACCAGCCAGCAGCGGTGACCCGCTCGGTGAATGAGTTCGTGAAGGTGCTGATCGAGGCTGTGGTGATCGTGCTGGGCGTGAGCTTCTTGTCGCTGGGTCTGCACAAGAACCCCCATGGCAAAGGCTGGCGCCGTTTCACCCTGGACGCCCGGCCCGGGTTGGTGGTGTTCATCACCATCCCGCTGGTGCTGGCGGTCACCTTTTTGTGCATGCACTACTGGGGCATTGGGTTGCACAAGATCTCGCTGGGCTCGCTCATCATCGCGCTGGGCCTGCTGGTGGACGACGCCATCATTGCCGTCGAGATGATGGTGCGCAAGCTGGAGGAGGGCTACACCATGTTCCGCGCCGCCACCTTCACCTGGGACGCCACGGCCATGCCCATGCTCACGGGCACCCTCGTCACGGCCACCGGTTTCCTGCCCATCGGGCTGGCGCAGTCGTCGGTGGGGGAGTACACCTTTGCCATCTTTGCGGTGACGGTGATTGCGCTCATCGTTTCGTGGTTTGCGGCGGTGGTGTTCGTGCCCTACCTGGGCGACCGCCTGTTGCCGG
>DASUON010000079.1:0-2699 GCA_036276615.1 Burkholderiaceae bacterium | reverse complement strand
GGGGTTTGCACGTCAGCGGGCGCGGCCTTTGCCTGCCTGGCCAGAACCGGCCTGGCCTGTGCCAGCGCGCCCGCCGGGAGGGGGCGTGTGGGTTG
Organism: Burkholderiaceae bacterium; assembly: GCA_036276615.1. GTDB lineage: Bacteria > Pseudomonadota > Gammaproteobacteria > Burkholderiales > Burkholderiaceae_C > UBA2334. The sequence continues at coordinate 2,604 of DASUON010000079.1, read as the reverse complement.
GGCTGGGCGCCACGGGCGGTTGTTGCTGCTGGCGCTGTTCAAAGCCGGTGCCCCAAGGCCAGTCCTGGCCTTCAGGGGGGCGCACGTCTGGCGCAGGAGGCACCACCGCAGACGGGCGTGGGTGGGCGAGTGTGACCAGCGGACAGGCCAGCAGCAGGACGATCGGCAGCCAGCGCCGGGCTGGCCATGGGGGGCGAGGCAGGGGGGTGGACATGCCCTTCATCGTCGGCCCGCTGCGTCGCTGCCTCGTACCCGTGGGCGGCCCTTTGTGTGTGCGTGTGGCGCGCTGTGTGTCCGTGTGTATCAGCGTGTGTCCGGGGCGGCACTAAACTTTCTGTCCATATGTTGACCCCCCCCACGTCTGCCCCCCGCCTCTGTGCGCTGGTGGTGGACGACGACCCGGACCTGTGCGAGCTGCTGAGCGCCTACCTCGGTGCCAACGGCTACACCGTGGTGTGTGCCCCCGATGGCCCCCGCCTGCGTGCGGCACTCCAGGGCGGGTGTGTGCCCGACGTGGTGGTGATGGACCTCATGCTGCCGGGCGAAGACGGGCTGGCGCTCACCCGCTGGCTCAAGTCCCTGCACCCGGACTGGCCGGTGTTGATGCTGTCGGCCAAGGGTGAGGAAATGGACCGGGTGATCGGGCTGGAGGTGGGGGCTGACGACTACCTGCCCAAACCCTTTGGCCCCCGCGAACTGCTGGCCCGGCTCAGGGCCTTGCAGCGACGCCACGGCCCCGCTGCCCCCGACCCAGCCGAAGGCCGCGAACGCTTGGTTTTTGGTCCCTTTGTGTTGGACCTCCCGGGCCGTCGGCTGCTGTGCCGCGGGGCCGAGGTGGCGCTGACCACGGCCGAATTCGAGCTGCTGGCCGTGCTGGCCCAGCGCCCCCACCGCGTGCTCAGCCGGGACAGGCTGGTGGAGTTGCTCAAAGGGGTTGACCGTGATGCCTTCGACCGCAGCATGGACAACCGGGTCACCCGCTTGCGCCGCAAGATCGAGTTCGACCCGGCGCGGCCCGCATACATCCGAACGGTGAGGGGCGAGGGCTACCTGTTCAACCCCCGCGGAGACGAGGTGTGACGCGCGGCGCACGGCCCTACAGCCTCATGCGCCGCCACGCGGCGTGGTTGCTGGCGGCCTTGCTGGCCATGGAGCTGGTGGCCCTGGGCCTGTTCGTGGGGTTGGCCATGTGGCCCATGGCCCAGCGGGCCGCCCACGACCTGGGCGGGCTGATGGTGCTGTCGGCCCAAACCTGGACCGAGTTGCCACCCGCCACCCGCCCGGCCTTCGAGCAGGCGCTGCGGGCGCAGCACGGCTTGAAGCTGACCACCGAGCCCTTCCCCACCGGGCAGGCCGATTGGCATCCCCCGTTCTACTTCCTGCTGGAAGCGGCCCTGGAACAACGGCTGGGTGGCGGGCTGCACCTGTTTCGCGTGCCCGCGGGTGAGGAGGTTTGGTACTGGGCCCGCATCCCCACAGGCGGGCGGGTGCTGGGGGTGGGCTTGTCCAGCGAGCGCATCAACAGCCAGCCCCTGCTGGCGGTGGGCTTGGCGCTGCTCATCGGGGTGGGTGTGGCCTGGCTGCTGGCCGCGGCCCTGGTGCGCCAGGTGGCCCAACCCCTGCGGCAACTGACCCAAGCCACCGAGCGTGTGGGCGCGGAGGAAGTGCCCACACTGTTGCCCGATGCGGGGCCCGCCGAAGTGGTGGCGCTGATCCAGCACTTCAACCAGATGGCCGTGCGCGTGCGCGGGCTGCTGTCGGCGCGTGCGCTGCTGCTGTCGGGGGTGTCGCACGACCTCAGGACGCCACTGGCCCGCATGCAATTGGCGTTAGAACTGATGCGCACCCAGCCGTCCGGCGCGTGGCTGGACCGCATGGAACGTGACTTGAACGCCATGGACGCGCTCATTGCCAACGTGCTGGCCCTCAGCCGCGGGCAGCGCCCCGAGCCCGTGCAGGCCCAAGCCCTGCGCCCCGTTCTGGCCGACTTGGCCCAGGGCTGCCGGGAGCGCGGCTGCCCGGTGGAGCTTCAGCTCCCCCCTGAATGGACCGGGGCTGCGCCCGAGTCCGAGCCCCAGCCCGAACCCGTGTGGCAGGTGCCCACCGTCTCCCTGCAACGGGCCCTGGGCAATTTGCTGGACAACGCCTGCCAACACGGCCAGGGCCAGGCTGTCCAGTTGCGGCTGAGCCTGCTGCCCGGCGGGGCCTGCCGGGTGGAGGTGAGTGACCGCGGCCCGGGCATTCCCGAGGCGGACATCGAGGGCATGTTCGAGCCGTTTCGCCGGGCCGACCCCGCCCGCCAGGCCGCCACCGGGGGCGTGGGCCTGGGGCTGGCCATCGTGCGGGAGCTGGCCAAAGCCCACGGCTGGCACGTGGGCCTGTCGCCACGCGAAGGCGGCGGCATGACCGCCTGGCTGGCGCTGCCCGCCCACACGGTGCTGGCGCTGGAGGGTGAGGGAGGATTTTGAATCGCGGATTCAACAACGAAGTGCATCGTGAAAAAGCTGGGTGGGCCAAGAGGCATAGGATGTCTCTGCCCGACCTGGCAGTCATGGACAAACACGATGAGCTATGCACACTTGACCCGAGAACAACGATACCAAA
>DASUON010000078.1:0-9946 GCA_036276615.1 Burkholderiaceae bacterium | reverse complement strand
CCCTACGCCATGGGCATCAAGCTGGCCAAGCCCGAGAGCGAAGTGTTCTGCGTGACCGGTGAAGGCTCGGTGCAGATGTGCATTCAAGAGCTGTCCACCTGCCTGCAGTACAACACGCCCATCAAGAACCTGTCGATCAACAACCGCTACCTGGGCATGGTGCGGCAGTGGCAAGAAATTGAATACTCGGGCCGTTACAGCCACAGCTACATGGACGCGTTGCCCAACTTCGTGAAGTTGGCCGAGGCCTATGGCCATGTGGGCATGTTGATCGAACGTCCACAAGACGTTGAGCCCGCCCTGCGCGAGGCCCGCAAGCTCAAGGACCGCACGGTGTTCATGGACTTCCGCACCGACCCCACGGAGAACGTGTTCCCCATGGTGCGTGCAGGCAAGGGCATCACCGAGATGCTGCTGGCCAGCGAAGACCTTTGATTTTGAGCCTGTTATTGGCCTCTACCGCTTTCATGTAAAGCGGTGGCAGCTATCAAATTTGTAGAATCTATTGTTCGCCAAGCCTGGGGCTTACCGGTTCCAGGGGAGGGCGGCGAAAAGAGGAAACTGTCATGAAACACATCATTGCCGTGCTGCTCGAAAACGAAGCCGGCGCACTTTCTCGCGTGGTGGGGCTGTTTTCGGCCCGGGGCTACAACATCGAGTCGCTGACCGTGGCCCCCACCGAAGACCCCAGCCTGTCGCGCATGACCATCCAGACCACGGGTTCGGACGACGTCATCGAGCAGATCACCAAGCACCTCAATCGCCTGATCGAAGTGGTCAAGGTGGTGGATCTGACCGAAGGGGCCTACACCGAGCGTGAGCTGATGATGGTCAAGGTCCGTGCCGTGGGCAAGGAGCGCGAAGAGATGAAGCGCATGGCCGACATCTTCCGTGGCCGCATCATCGACGTGACCGAAAAGAGCTACACCATCGAGCTGACCGGCGACCAGGGCAAGAACGACGCTTTCCTGGAAGCCATCGACCGCAGCGCCATCCTCGAAACCGTGCGCACCGGTGCCAGTGGCATCGGTCGCGGCGAACGCATTCTGCGCGTCTGAACCCGCGCACATCCTCTCAACCAACACCCCTATTTCAACCGGACCAACCCATGAAAGTTTTCTACGACAAAGACTGTGACCTGAGCCTGATCAAGGGCAAGACCGTGGCCATCATCGGCTACGGCAGCCAAGGCCACGCCCACGCCCAGAACCTGAACGACAGCGGCGTGAAGGTGGTGGTGGGTCTGCGCAAGGGCGGAGCCTCGTGGGACAAGGTCGGCAAGGCCGGTCTGACCGTGATGGAAGTCAACGACGCCGTCAAGGCCGCCGACGTGGTCATGATCCTGTTGCCCGACGAGCAGATCGCCGAGGTGTACAACAACAACGTGGCCCCCAACATCAAGCAAGGTGCTTCGCTGGCGTTTGCCCACGGTTTCAACGTGCACTACAACCAAGTGGTGCCCCGCGCCGACTTGGACGTGTGGATGGTGGCCCCCAAGGCCCCGGGCCACACCGTGCGCAACACCTACACGCAGGGTGGCGGCGTGCCCCACCTGGTGGCCGTGCACCAGGACAAGTCCGGCAAGGCCCGTGACCTAGCGCTGAGCTACGCCATGGCCAATGGTGGCGGCAAGGCCGGCATCATCGAGACCAACTTCAAGGAAGAAACCGAAACCGACCTGTTCGGCGAGCAAGCCGTTCTGTGCGGCGGCGCTGTTGAGCTGGTGAAAATGGGCTTCGAAACCCTGGTGGAAGCCGGTTACGCCCCTGAAATGGCCTACTTCGAGTGCCTGCACGAGCTCAAGCTCATCGTGGACCTGATCTACGAAGGCGGCATTGCCAACATGAACTACTCCATCTCCAACAACGCGGAGTTTGGCGAGTACGTGACCGGCCCTGAAGTCATCAACGACCAGTCTCGCGCTGCCATGCGCAACGCCCTGAAGCGCATCCAGAACGGCGACTACGCCAAGATGTTCATCCAGGAAGGCCGTCTGAACTACCCGTCCATGACCGCCCGCCGCCGCAACACCGCCGACCACCCGATCGAAGTGGTGGGTGGCAAGCTGCGCGCCATGATGCCTTGGATCGCCAAGAACAAGCTGGTCGACCAGACCCGCAACTGATGGCGGTGTTTCCCGGCCTGCCCGGGAAGCCGCAGTCTGCAAGGCCACTTCGGTGGCCTTGTTTTTTTGGGCGCACGCGTCTAGAGGGCGCAGGCCTGTGCAGACGCGATTTTTCTTGGGGCTACACTAGGCGCCCGTCACCAAAGTTGGATCGCATGAACGACGATACGCAGCCCAAGGGCACCCCCCCGCTGACGTTGCCCAAACGGAACAAGGGCATTTACATCCTGCCCAACCTCATCACCCTGGCCGCCTTGTTCGGTGGCTTTTACGCCATCGTGATGTCCATGAACGGTCGGTTCGACCTGGCCACGGTGGGCATTTTTGCCGCCATGGTGCTCGACAGCCTCGATGGCCGTGTGGCCCGCATGACCAACACCCAAAGCGCCTTTGGGGAGCAGATGGATTCGCTCTCCGACATGGTGTCCTTTGGCGCAGCTCCGGCGCTGGTGGCCTATGTGTGGTCGTTGACCAACCTGGGCCGCTGGGGCTGGATTGCGGCCTTTGTGTACTGCGCGTGTGCGGCTTTGCGCCTGGCGCGCTTCAACGTCAACACCAGCGTGGTGGACAAGCGCTTTTTCCAGGGCTTGCCATCGCCCGCCGCGGCTGCACTGGTGGCCGGGTTCATCTGGTTGATGACCGACGCCGGCATCCAGGGCGTGGACGTGCAATGGTGGGTGTTTGGCATCACGCTGTACGCGGGTTTGACCATGGTCACCAACGTGCCGTTCTACAGTTTCAAGGACGTGCACATGAAGAAGAGTGTGCCGTTCGCGGTGATCGTGCTGCTGGCCCTCACCATCGCCATCATCAACATCCATCCGCCCATTGTGCTGTTCGGCTTGTTTGTGGTGTATGGCCTGTCGGGGTATGCCGTGTACGCCTGGAAACGCTCCAAGGGCAAGCCCACCAGCGTGATCAGCACCTCGACCGATGAGCCCGACGAGCGCGGGCTGCACAGTTGAGTGCACCCGGCGGTGCACATGGGTATTCCCCAGCGGGGGGATGTTCGCTTTCTGTTAAAGTGCCTTGCATGAATTCCTTCAGCCTGCTGCTACTAGCCAACCTACCCCACGGGCAGGTGCTTTAGCGCACGCGTCTTCAACCGACAACGGCCCGTTTGCACCCGCAGCGGGCCGTTTGTTTTGGAACTGCGGGTTTTTTCAAGCGTCGCCCATGAGGCGACCCACCGGAGAATCGAGATGAGTGACCAGTTGATCATTTTTGACACCACCTTGCGTGATGGCGAGCAGTCGCCTGGCGCGTCCATGACCAAGGACGAGAAGCTGCGCATTGCCCGTCAACTGGAGCGTCTGAAGGTCAACGTCATCGAGGCCGGTTTTGCCGCCAGCTCCAACGGCGACTTCGAGGCCGTCAAGGCCATTGCCGATGTCATCAAGGACTCCACCGTGTGTTCGTTGGCCCGTGCCAACGACCGTGACATTGGCCGTGCGGCCGATGCCCTGGCTGGTGCCAACAGCGCCCGCATCCACACCTTCATCGCCACCAGCCCGCTGCACATGGAGAAGAAGCTGCGCATGTCGCCCGAGCAGGTGCTGGAGCAGGCCAGGCTGGCGGTGCGCTACGCCCGCACCCGTGTGGGTGATGTGGAGTTCAGTCCCGAGGACGGCTACCGCAGCGAAATGGACTTTCTGTGCCGCGTGATCGAGGCGGTGATTGCCGAGGGGGCCACCACCATCAACGTGCCCGACACCGTGGGGTATGCCATTCCGGAGTTGTATGGCAACTTCATCAAGACCTTGCGCGAGCGCGTGCCGAATTCCGACAAGGCCATCTGGAGCGTGCATTGCCACAACGACCTGGGCATGGCGGTGGCCAATTCGCTGGCGGGTGTCAAGATCGGTGGCGCACGCCAGGTGGAGTGCACCATCAACGGCCTGGGCGAACGCGCAGGCAACTGCTCGCTGGAAGAGGTGGTGATGGCCGTGCGCACCCGCCGCGACTACTTCGGGCTGGATGTGGGCATCGACACCACGCAGATTGTGCCCGCCAGCCGCATGGTCAGCCAGACCACGGGGTTTGTGGTTCAGCCCAACAAGGCCGTGGTGGGGGCCAACGCCTTTGCCCACGCCAGCGGCATCCACCAGGACGGTGTGCTCAAGGCCCGCGACACCTACGAAATCATGCGTGCCGAAGACGTGGGCTGGAGCGCCAACAAGATCGTGCTGGGCAAGCTGTCGGGGCGCAATGCGTTCAAGCAACGCCTGCAGGAACTGGGCATCCAGATGGAGTCCGAGTCCGAAATCAACACCGCCTTTGCCAAGTTCAAGGAACTGGCAGACCGCAAGGCAGAGATATTTGACGAAGACATCCTGGCACTGGCCAGCGACGAAAGCGTCACCGCCGAAAAGGAGCAATACGGTCTGGTGTCGTTGTCGCAGCGCAGCGAGACCGGCGAGCGTCCGCATGCCGAGGTGGTGTTCACCATCGACGGCAAGGAGGTTCAAGGCACTTCCGATGGCAACGGTCCGGTGGATGCCTCGTTGAAGGCCATTGAATCCCATGTGAAGAGCGGTGCCGAGATGCTGCTGTATTCGGTCAATGCCATCACCTCGGGTTCCACCGAGAGCCAGGGTGAAGTGACCGTCCGGTTGCAGCAGGGTGGCCGCGTGGTCAACGGTGTGGGGGCCGATCCTGACATCGTGGTGGCGTCGGCCAAGGCGTATTTGAGCGCCCTCAACAAGCTGCACAGCAAGGCGGACCGGGTGGCTGCCCAAGGCTGATCTGGCGCAGGGAGCGTGAAGGGGGCGTTTTTGTGATCACTTGAACACCTTCACGCAACTGCTTGATGCCATTAAACTTTTCGTTGGTTTATACTCCTGATGCCGTTTGACAGCCTCAGGAAAACTACCGTCATGACACTCGCTGGCACCACCCTCCGGCTTTTGTGCAGCAGCGCCACGGCATTGGCTGTGGTGTTCGCCTCGTTGTCGGTTCACGCTGCGCCCGCGCGAAAGCAGGCACAGACAGTCTCCATCAAGAAAACCTCCAAAGCCAGCAGCAAGGTTCAGGCCAAACGCACGCAGTCGCCCGTGCGTGCCAAGGCGGTTCACACACCAGCTCAGCGGAGAGTTGTCTCCATTCCCGCCGTTCGTGCTTCGGCGTCTCGGTCGGTGGACAACCTCAGCCATGCGGACCGGTCAGGGTTGCATCGGGTGGATGGTGCGTTGGACCTCAAGTCCAACGCGGTCATGGTGTTGGATCAGCAAACCCAAGAGGTTCTGTTTGACAAAAACGCCAAAGCCGTTTTACCCATCGCATCACTCACCAAGCTCATGACGGGGCTGGTGGTGACCGATGCCGAGTTGCCGCTGGATGAGCAAATCACCATCACCGAGGCCGATGTGGACACGCTCAAAGGCAGCAGTTCACGTCTCGCGGTGGGCACCACATTGTCTCGCGGGGAACTGCTTCATTTGGCCTTGATGTCCAGTGAAAACCGGGCCGCCCATGCGTTGGGGCGGACGTTTCCTGGGGGGCTGGGTCGGTTCGTCGAGCTCATGAATGCCAAAGCGAAGCTGCTGGGCATGTCCAGTACCCGGTATGTGGACCCCACCGGGCTCTCTCCGCTCAACCAGTCCAGCGCCAAGGATCTGGCCAACCTGGTGGGGGTCGCTTATGAGCGTCCCTTGATTCGTGAGTTGTCCACGTCACCGGGTCATGAAGTGGAGGTCGGACGTCGCACCCTGCAGTACCGCAACACCAATCGCCTGGTCAGCAACCCCAACTGGGACATCGGTCTGCAGAAAACCGGGTACATCGCTGAAGCGGGGCGCTGCTTGGTGATGCAAGCCACCGTGGCGGGGCGTCAGCTCATCATGGTCTTCTTGGATTCGGCCGGAAAATTCACCCGCATGGCCGACGCCGAGCGCGTTCGCCGCTGGATTGAAACCCGCTGACTGGCTTTGAACCTGACATGCGGGAGCCGTGGTTCCCGCTTCAGCCGGTGTAGCCCAGTGCCCGAGAGATCTCAGCAGCCGTGGCCTTGAGTTTGGGCAGCCAGCTTTCGTCCAGGCGGTCTGCCGGTGCGGAGATGGAGAGTCCGGCCACCAGGCGGCCATGGTCGTCCCGGATGCCTGCGGCCATGCAGCGCACCCCCAGTTCCAGTTCCTCATTGTCCCTGGCAATGCCTGTGGCGCGTGCCTGGGCCAGTTCGGTTTCCAGCCTGGACAGCTGGGTGAGGCTGTTGCGGGTCTGTCCGGCCAGCCCGGTGCGTGTGGCGTAGGCCCTCAATTTTTGGGGGTCATCCGCCGCCAGAAACAGCTTGCCCACCGAGGTGAGGTGCAGCGGCGCCCGACCACCAATGGCCCGGACCACCTGCATGCCCGAGCGCTCGCTGTAGGCGCGTTCCACATACACAATTTCGTCGCCCTGACGCACGCTCAGGTTGACGGGTTGTTGAATCAGCTTGTGCAACTCACGCATGGGGCCCACGGCCGCATCGCGGGCGTTCAGTCGGCCTTTGACCAGGTTGCCCAGTTCCAGCAGGCGCATGCCCAGCCGGTAGCTGCCCGCTTCGGGGCGTTCCACAAAGCGACCCACCGCCAGATCGTTCAGGATGCGGTGGGTGGTGGACGGGTGCAGACCGGCTTGTTCGGCAATGTCCTTGAGCGCCACGGGCTCTTCATGCTGGGCAAGGATGTCCAACAGCGTGAACATGCGTTCGATCACCTGCACGGCGGGTTTGGCGGGTGGTTTGGTTTTGGGCATGGTCAATTCACGATGGGTGGGCGCATTTTACTTTGCGAAAAGCACATTCCCTTTCAGGGGGGCTTGGAGGGTGCTTCTTTCCTTGACGGCCAAGGTCAATCGGGGGACTGCCAGTGTCCGTCTCGCAAGACCTCGTGAGGGCGAAAGCGCGTTTTGTAGGCCATCTTGTCGCTTTGGGCGATCCAGTAGCCCAAGTACAGGTAGGGCAGGCCCAGCGCCTGCGCCTGGCGGATTTGCCACAGGATGGAATGTGTGCCCAGGCTATGGCTGGCGTCTTGGGTGTCGTAAAACGTGTAGACGGCGGACAGCCCATCTTCCAGCACATCGATCACGCTGACCATCTGCAACCCGTGGTCCGGGCTGTTGAACTCCACCAGCCGGGTGTTGACGCGGCTTTGGAGCAAAAACTGGGTGTATTGGTCCACGCTGTCCTGGTCCATGCCACCACCCGGATGGCGTGAACTCTGGTATCGAAGGTAGAGCTGGTAATGCTCGGGCAGGAATCCGAGGCTCAGGATGCGGGTTTGCAAGTTCTGGTGCTGTCGCCAGGCGCGCCGCTGGCTGCGGCTGGGCTGGAAGTCGGCCACCCGGATGCGCAAAGGGATGCACGCCTGACACCCATCGCAATGGGGCCGGTAGGTGAACATGCCACTGCGGCGGTACCCCTGCAGGATCAGCTGCGAATACACATGGCTGTTGATCAGGTGGCTGGGGGTGGCCACCTGCGACCGGGCCATGTGATCCGGCAGGTAGCTGCACGGGTAAGGGGCCGTGGCGTAGTACTGCAGTGCTTGCAAAGGCAGTTCTTGGGGCGTGGTCACAGGTCGAGTGGGCCGAGAACGGCGGGCCAGAAATTGGTGTCAAAACGCCATTGTGGCGAAGGCTGATCCACCAAAGTGTGCAGCAACGTGCCAAATGCTGTGGCTTCGATGGGCTTGGCGCCCAGCGAGGCCAGGTGTGAGGTCACCTGCTGGCAGTCGATGGCGGGCAGGTCGTGGGTGCGACAAAACGCCACCAAAGCCGCCAAAGCCACCTTGGACGCATTGCTTTGTCGGGCAAACATGGATTCGCCGTACACCATCCGGCCCACGTTGAGCGCGTACAGGCCGCCCCGCAGTTGGTCGTCGCTCCATACCTCCACGCTGTGTGCGACGCCCGCGTGGTGAAGGTCGATGTAGGCCTGGACCATGTCGTCGGTGATCCACGTGCCTTGCTGGCCTGGCCGTGGCGTTTGGGCGCAAGCGGCGATGACCTGGGCAAACGCAAGGTCAAACGTGACGTTCAGGCGGTTTTGGCGAACCTGGCTGCACAGCAGCTTGCGCAGCGAATGGGACAGGTGGAAGTCGGTGGTGCGCAGCACCATGCGGGGGCTGGTGTGCCACCACAGGATGGGCTGTCCGTCGCTGTACCAGGGGAAGATGCCTTGGCGGTAGGCTTGTACCAAGGTGGGCGTGTCCAGGCAGCCACCGGCGGCCAGCAAGCCGGGGGCGGGGCTGTCAGGTCCCCACGCCCGTTCCACCGCGGGGAAGGGTTCCGAGGGCAGCAGCCAGGGCAGAGGGGGTGGGGCGCTTGGATGAGGCATGGGCAAGGCCTCCATCATGACGCATGACGGAGGCCTGCCGGGGTCAGCGTGTCAGCCTCAAAGCGCCAGCACCAGGCGGGGGGACTTGCTGCGGGAACAACAGGGCAGAAACTGGTCGTTGGCGGCCTGTTCGTCTGCGGTCAGGTAGTGGTCCCGGTGGTCGGGTTCTCCGGCCAGCACACGGGTCAGGCAGGTGCCGCAAACCCCCTGTTCACACGACATGGGGATGTCCATGCCCGCTTGCAGCAGGGCTTGCAAGGCGCTTTGTTCGGGCAAGACCTGCACCACCCGTCCACCGTGCCCCAGTTGCAGTTCGAAGCGGTCTTCCGCCGTGGGCGTTGACACGGCGGCACCGAAAAACTCCCGGTGCAACCGATCCTCGGCCCAGCCTTGGACCCGTGCGGTGGCCAACACCGCTTCCATGAACCCCTGGGGGCCACACACATACAGGTGGGCGTTGGGTGGAGTCGCGTTCAACAGCGCGGCCAAGTCCACTGAGCCGTCACGGTCATCCTGGTGGTGGTGGCAGCGTGCGCCCAGTGGTGGTTGGGACAGTTGGGCGTGGAACGGCGTGCGCGATGCATCGCGTGTGCAATGGTGCAGCTCGAAGGCCGCCCCCACGTGCGCCAGCCGCTGCGCCATGGACAGCAGCGGGGTGATGCCGATGCCGCCGGCCAGCAGCACATGGTGGGGAGCGGTTTCGTCCAAGGGGAAGTGGTTGCGAGGCGGGCTGATGGACAGCGTCATGCCTGGCTGGATCTGTTCGTGAACGGCCCGCGAACCGCCGCGGGACACCGGGTCGAGCAGCACGGCAATGACGTAGCGGTGTGCTTCGGCGGGGTCATTGCACAGGGAGTATTGGCGCACCAGGCCATTGGGCAGGCGAACGTCGATGTGTGCGCCAGCGGTGAAGGCGGGCAGTGGCTCGCCCCCGAGTGCCTGCAGCTCCAGGCTGCAAATGCCTTCGGCCTCGGTGTGCTTGTGCACCACCTGGACGGTCAGCGGAGTGGATGCTTGACTCATGTTCCCGTCCTCAAGTGGATGCGCCAGCTGCCTCGGCGGCCACCAGTCGATCGATCACACGCCGGGCCTGAACCCCACCGGTGTCGATGTTGAGCTTGAGCAGGTTGCGATCCGGCCAGCGCAGCAGGTTCTGCTGTTGCTGCTCCAGCATGGCCAAATCCTCGGCAAAGATCTTGCCTTGGCCTTCTCGGATGGCATCGGTCAGTGCCGCATCGGTGGGATTGAACTTGCGCGCCATGCCCCAGAAATAGTGGATGGAGGTGTCCGTGGCGGGGGTGATGAAGTCCACCACCACGCTGTACACCTTGTGGCTGTCGGGGGCGTTGTACCCACCCTGACCGGCATGGGCCACGCCCACTTCGATCATCACGTGGCTGGGCGGGGTGAAATGGCAGATCTGCCAGCGGTCCACCGGCACCTGGTCGGCCAGGCCCTTGGCGCGCAAGGCGGCCTTCCAGAATGGGGGCGCTTCGATGTTGTCCATG
>DASUON010000077.1:0-2417 GCA_036276615.1 Burkholderiaceae bacterium | reverse complement strand
TACGGACGCAGTGCCGACTTTGTGATCCCCACTGGGGGCTACCACCAATCGGGCATTGGAAAGGACCTGGGGCGCCAAGCGGTGGAGGCCAATTTGCGCTTCAAAAGTGTGCTGATTGACTTTGCCTTGGCGCATTGATGGTGCAGGTCTGCACGGCACAAGTGCGTACCACATGACATGCTGATGACACCCATGAATTGCGCAATTTTGTCTTGTTGATCCACCCCATTTCCCAACGCACACCGTTGGCTTGAATGCTCCAATCTCTTCGAAACAACCCATGTCGCATGTCTCCGCAGAGGACGCGACCCGCGCCGGTCGGCAACCGAACTTTCAAGGACCAGACACCATGACTTTTCGACCCAAGTACGTGACCTTCGACTGCTACGGAACGCTCACCCGTTTTCGCATGGGAGAGCTGACACGTGAACTGTTTGCAGACCGCATCCGCCCCGAGCAAATGGACCAGTTCATTGCCGACTTCACAGCCTACCGGTTCGATGAAGTTCTGGGGGCCTGGCAACCGTACGACGTGGTTCTGAAGAACGCCGTTCGCCGCTTGTGCAAGAAGTGGAAGATCCAGTACTTCGACACCGACGGTCAGACCTATTACGACGCCGTTCCGACCTGGGACCCCCACGCTGACGTGCCAGCGGGCTTGGCCAAGGTGGCCAAGGAAATTCCGCTGGTCATCATTTCCAACGCCATGGACTGCCAGATCCAAAAGAACGTGGCCATGTTGGGCGCACCGTTCCACCGCGTGTACACCGCCCAGCAGGCCCAGGCTTACAAGCCTCGTCTGCAGGCGTTTGAGTACATGCTGGATTCGCTGGGCTGCAACCCTGAAGACGTGCTGCACGTGTCATCCAGCTTGCGTTACGACCTCATGTCCGCGGATGACATCGGCATCAAGAACAAGGTGTTTGTCAATCGCGGTCACGGCCCCGGCTGTCCCGCCTACGGCTATACCGAGATCCAGGACATCGGCGGCCTGCCGGGCGTCGTGGGACTCTGATTCGCACACTCCCGACACCAACCGACAGGCTCACCATGAAGCTCGATTCGTACTGGAATGACTCGTTGCTGGCCGTGCCCGGGGCGCAAGCCCAAGGTCTGCCCAGTCAGGTCGATGTGGCCATCGTGGGAGCCGGCTTCACCGGATTGTCCGCAGCACATGCGCTGGCTCAGCGTGGTGCCCGCGTGGCGGTTCTGGAGGCGGGTCACACCGTTGCGCCCGAAGCATCCGGACGCAACGGTGGGCATGTGAACAATGGCTTGGCCGTGGACTATGCAGACGTGGCCGCCAAGGTGGGCGTAGCTCAGGCCCGGGCCTGGTACCACGCTTACGACGATGCCGTAGACACCGTGGAACGCTTGGTGACACAAGAGGGCATTGACTGCGACTTTCTGCGGCACGGCAAATTGAAACTGGCCACCAAGGCCTATCAGGTCGAGGCCTTGCGTCGCAGCGCAGAGCGGTTGGTGGCCGACGGTGTGGACACCGATGTGGAAGTGTTCGATGCCCAGCGCGTGCAGTCCGAGGTGCAGAGCGACCGGTTTCAAGGCGGGCTGCTGTACAAGCGCAGCGCCCAGATGCACATGGGGCGCTTTGCCCATGGGCTGGCCCAGGCGGCACAACGCCATGGCGCCACGATCCACACCGACACCATGGTGAACCGCGTGGAGCGTGTGCAAGGGCAGGTGCACCGCCTGCACACCCCTCGCGGCGTGGTGCGCGCCAACCAGGTGTTGCTGGCCACGGGCGCGTCACGCCATGGCGGCTATGGAAGCTTTGGCTGGTTGCGACGGCGCATCGTGCCCATTGGCAGCTTCATCGTGGTGACCGAGCCGCTGGGGGCCCAACGGGCTCAAGCGCTGCTGGCCCAGCGCCGCACCTACACCACCATTGCCAACATCCACCACTACTTCCGCCTCACCGCGGACCACCGCCTGGTGTTTGGCGGCCGGGCCCGGTTTGCCATTTCCAGCCCCCAGTCGGACGCGGCCAGCGGCGAAATCCTGCGCCAGGGTCTGGCGGCCACGTTTCCGAACCTCGGGAACGTCCGGCTGGACTACTGCTGGGGGGGGCTGGTGGACATGACCCAAGACCGCCTGCCGCACGCCGGTGAGCGCGATGGCTTGTTCTACTCCCTGGGCTACAGCGGCCATGGCACCCAGATGTCGGTGCACATGGGGCAGCGCATGGCCGAGGTCATGGCTGGCCATGCCGACGCCAATCCCTGGAAAGGCCGTCACTGGCCCGCCATTCCAGGGCATTTCGGCCCCCCTTGGTTTCTGCCCGCAGTGGGCCTGTATTTCAGGCTCAAAGACCGGCTGGCTTGAGCGCCGGTGTGTTTTGAATCGTTGGTTCCGTTTTCATCGTTTTCCCACCCTCTCCACTTTTAACCAGGAGCATG
>DASUON010000076.1:0-14098 GCA_036276615.1 Burkholderiaceae bacterium | reverse complement strand
TGGTTTCGCCGGTGACAAACTGCTCGCCCAGCATGCGCATGGCCAGGTCCACGCCCTTGCGGATGAGCGGCTCGCCACTCTTGCCCAGCAGGCGGGTGAGCGAGTCCATCAGCGCCCCCTCGCGGTGGGTGGCCACCAGCTTGCCGGTGAGCAGCAGGCCCCACGAGGCGGCGTTGACAAACAGCGAATCGCTGCGGCCCAGGTGCTGCTGCCAGTCGCCATGGCCGATCTTGTCGCGGATGAGGGCGTCGCGCGTGGCCGCGTCGGGAATGCGCAGCAGCGCCTCGGCCAGGCACATCAGGGCCACGCCTTCCTCGCTGGACAGGGCGTACTCCTGCATGAGGCTTTGCACCCGCCCGGCGCGCCCGCCTTGCGCGGGGCCGTGGCGCAGGCCCTGCACCAGTTGGCGGGCCAACACGTCGGTGCGCTGGGCCAGGGGGGCGTCCAGCTGCGCCAGCGCCACCAGCGGGGCCAGGGCCTCGGGCTCGGGCAGGCGGGTGGCGCGGGCCATGGCCTCGCGCAGCGGGGTGCGTGCGGCCAGCGGGCCGCCAGGGGTGAAGTGCTTGCCGGGGGTGAGGGAGGTGGTGTGCGTGCTCATGACTCGCCATCATGCGGATTTTTGGCTGAGTTTTTCACCAAAATTGGATGGCATGGCCGAGTAATATTCAGCCATGAACCCCACCACCACCCACTCAACCCCCGACGGACTGGACCGCATCGACCTGCGCATCTTGGACGTGCTGCAGCGCGACGGCCGCATCAGCAACCTGAAGCTGGCCGAGGCGGTGGCGCTGTCGCCCACCGCCGTGCTGGCGCGGGTGCAGCGCCTCACCCGCGAGGGCTACATCCTGGGCTACGAGGCCCGCCTCAACCCCATCAAGCTGGGCGCGGGCATGCTGGTGTTTGTGGAGGTGCTGCTGGACCGCACCAGCCCCAACGTGTTTGAACAGTTCAAGGCCGCCGTGCAGGTGCGCCCCGAAATCCAGGAGTGCCACATGGTGGCCGGGGGTTTTGACTACCTCATCAAGACCCGCACCGCCGACATGAACAGCTACCGCGAATTTGCCGGCAACGTGCTGTGGCAACTGCCCGGCGTGCGCGAAACGCGCAC
Organism: Burkholderiaceae bacterium; assembly: GCA_036276615.1. Classification (GTDB taxonomy): domain Bacteria; phylum Pseudomonadota; class Gammaproteobacteria; order Burkholderiales; family Burkholderiaceae_C; genus UBA2334. The sequence continues at coordinate 12,987 of DASUON010000076.1, read as the reverse complement.
GTATGCGGTGATGGAGGAGGTGAAGGTGTCGGCGCTGTTGGCGTTGTGAGAATCCGAACGGCTCTTGAAGGCTGCCCCGAGTCATTGACCAATGACGCATCCAGTGTCGGCGACCGCGACCGCCAATTTAGCTCCAGTCGGAACTGACGTCACCCTAGATAGGCGGGACATAACCAGGCGCAGCAAGTAAAAAGATCACCGTATGCTGTGCTGCATCACAGGTCTGTACACGCGAGACAGGGATGCCAACATTCAGCTTCAGAACAACTTTTGCGATCAGTGGTGGTCCGGGCGATCCCAGCACGGAGGAGCCGACACAAAGATTCGCCGTCGACGTCCCGCCCGATGCCTCGGCAGAGGTCGTGGTGGATTTGTACGGCCGCCGCGTACACGTTCAGATTGATGAGCTGGAGATTTCCGGTGACTTTGCGGCATGGCTGACCGCCCCGACCCAGCGCTACATCAATGAGTACCCGCCAGCAATCGCACCCCTGTTCAATGACATCAACTCAAAGCTCACTGACGCGGCCAGACGCGTAGTTGAGACACTCAAATACTTCATCGGCCTACGGAAAATCGGAGATGCCGCAGTGTCACAAATTGCCGACGTGGAATGGTCGAATGGCGTTTCGCCTTTCAGGCGGGTGCCAGTCCTGATGAGAGCTTTCGGCAAGATGACAAGCGACATCCATCTCTCCGCCCGCGTCGTGGAAATGTTGCAGAAATGTTTGGACAACGGATGGACTCCGCTACTCGCCATGCGGCATCTGTACCGGGCAATCCAAGAACCAACACCGCGCTTCAAGTGGATCGACGCCACCATTGCGGCGGAACTTGCAGTCAAGGAAGCGCTTCAGCGAAAGCACCCAGACATCAGACCGCTTCTGATTCACATGCCATCGCCACCACTTCACAAGCTGTACGGTGAGCTACTGGAACACTACCTAGGCGAGCGGTCGCCGTACCTCAAAACGATCAACGAAGGGGTAAAGAGGCGCAATGAGCTGGTGCATCAACCCACAGACACGCAAGTGACCCGCGAGGAGGCGGACAAGTACGTGGACCAGATCATGAAAGCCATTCACCATTTGTATGGGCTGATCTACCCAGACTGGGAGCTTAAAGAGATCATGGACTTGATTCGGCACTAGCTGCGCGCACCAGATCGATGCACTCAGGGTGCCAAACCGCGGAGCGCTCCCACGGTGCCTCCTTCACTCCAAAACCACCGCCCCCGCTTGATTTCAAAGGAAACATTGCTATAGATTTAATTTAATAGCAATCAACCCATACAGATCAAGCGGTAAAGCCATTTTTTCCTTAAACTGCCGCGATCCACCCACGGCCACCAGGAGCCACGCCATGACCCACACCATCCGCACCTGCCTGTGGTTCCGTGACGGTCGTGGCCGCGAGGTTGCCGCGTTTTACTGCGCCCTGATTCCGGACAGCCGGGTGGAGGCCACCTACGACATTGCGGGCGATGGCGCTTCGTGGTTGATCGACTTCACGCTGGGCGGGGTGCCCTACCAGATTCTGGATGCCGGGCCCATGTTCACGCTGACCGAGGCGGCGTCCATCTCGGTGGAAACAACTGACCAGGCCGAGACCGACCGGCTTTGGGCGGCCCTCACTGCCCATGGGGGTGAAGAAAGCCATTGCGGCTGGCTGAAGGACCGCTTTGGGGTGTCGTGGCAGGTTTTCCCCAAGCGGCTGACCGAGCTGACCCTGAAGGCCGCCCCCGCGGTGCGCGCCAAGGCCATGGCGGCGATGATGAAGCAAAAGAAGATCGACCTGGCCGCCATTGAAACGGCGGTTCGCGCCTGATCCCCCCTACACACACGCCCCATGACCACCGCCCTCCTCATCATCGACGTTCAGCAAGCCCTGTGTTCCGGCGAGCACGCCACCTTCGACGCCGCGGGCGCCGTGGAGCGCATCAACCAGGTGTCGGCCCGGGCACGGGCGGCGGGGGTGCCGGTGGTGCTGATCCAGCACGAGACGGCCAGCGGCCCGTTTGCCCACGGTTCGCCCGGCTGGGCGCTGGCGCAGGGGTTGGATGTGCAGCCCACCGACTGGCGCGTGCGCAAGACCACGCCCGACTCCTTCCACGGCACCGACTTGCCCACCCTGCTGCAAAGCCACGGGGTGCACCACCTGGTGGTGTGCGGCATGCAGAGCGACTTTTGTGTGGACACCACCACCCGCCGCGCCCTGGCGCTGGGCTACCCGGTGACGCTGGTGTCCGACGGCCACACCACGGTGGCCAACGGGGCGCTGAGCGCCGCCCAGATCACTGCCCACCACAACACCACGCTGGCCAACATCGGCAGCTTTGGCCCGCGGGTGACGCTGGTGCCCGCGGCGCAGGTGCAATTTGCGGCCTGAAGCTTCTTTTTTGATAGCTGCTTGCGCTTGATATAAAAGCGCTATAGCCATTTTTTTATTCAAACTTGTACACCTCCACCTTCACGTTTGCCAAGGGCGAGGACGACGACGCCTTTCATGCGCTGGACGCCACCATTGCCGAGGTGGCCCGCGCCATCCCCGGTTACCTGGGGGAAGAGGCGTGGGAGAACACCGCCACCGGGCTCATCAGCAACGTGTACTACTGGCACAGCATGGAAGCTTTGCAGCAACTCATGCACCACCCCGCGCACCTGGCGGCCAAGCAGGCGCAGGGCCGGTGGTTGCGGGGATACCAGGTGGTGATTGCACAGGTGGTACACACCTACGGCGATGGCGGTGTGCCGCACCCGCTGGCCTCCCCACCCCAACATGCCATCCCCTTGTCACAGGGGCCTGGTTCAGCGTTGCCTTAACCCAGCCAGAACTTCAGCTCACGGGAGGCTGACGTGAGCTTGCGGCCCAGCCAGGCATCAGACTCCGCCAGGTAGCCCGTGAGCGATTGGGTGTCCTTCGTGGCCTGTTTGTCGCCGAGCAGCGCCAGCCAGCGATAGTGGTCATAAACACCCATGATGTGTGCTGCGTAACTGGCCGCCAGCTCCTTGTTGCCGCGCACGATCACGAAGTTCTCATCATTCGCCGTGCTGGCGTTGCCGGAAAAGTTGTGGCTGCCGGTGATGACCACCGGGTGGGTGAACGGGTCGATCACGATCACCTTGGAGTGCACGATGGCAAAGCCGATGACGCCCCCCTGCATGGTCAGGAACTCGTTGCGCGCTACCGTGGCCGCCCCGTTGGCCAGCGCGTTGACACCGCGCGGCTGAACCACGTCCAGCGTCATCGCCCGCCGTTTCAGGTCGGCTTGGACATCAACATTGAGCACGCTTTTTTCATCGGTGGTGTCACTGGGCAGTGTGCTGACCACGCCACGCACATACAGCGCTGGATTGGCCTTGGCCAGGTCGCGAATGGTCTTGAGCGCCCCGCTGCCGCCGGGCTGAAACATCAGGAACAGCACGCCGTCCTTGGCGCCGTTGATCGCATCGTCGATCGCGACAAGATCGACCTTGCCTTTGGTCCGGCTGAACCAGATGTCCGCTGACGATTTGTGGGTCTTGATCGGCTTGGCGGTGCTGTTGCTGGCCACCAGGTCTTTTGGAAACGTGCTGCCGGCGTCGCGCAGCCGTTCCCACTGGTCGAAATACGCCTGGGCAAAGCCGTGATGCGTCACCAGCAATCCGTTGTTGGTCTGGGTGCAAAGCCCGGTGCTCGTCCAATTGGTGCTGCCGGTCCACACCGCTTCGGGCTTGCCCTCCGGGGTGCAGACCACCAGAAACTTGTTGTGCCCCAGCGCGCCCGGTGAAATGAAGCGGTCATGCACCACCACACCGGCCTGGTTGAGCGCCTGCCTGGCTGGGGCGTTCTCATCGCATTGCCGGGCCTGGTCCGTGGTTTCGGTCACCTTCTTGGTGATGGACCCGTTCGCCAGCACGATGTGGGCATTGGCCCCCAGCGCGCACAGGGCGTCGACCAGTTCATCGTCGGCCAACTCGTACAGCGCGCCATGGACCTGCTTGCCCTTGGCCTTGGCGTCCGCCAGAATGGCCAGCATCTCCGTCCTCAACGCACCCGCGAGGAATTTGCGAATGGGGAGCTCGTGCTCGTCGAGGCTGTCCTTGAACGCCTTCAGCGCTTCCTTGCGCGTGCCCAAGCCCTTGGAGACACGCAGCCGCTCCAGGTACCGCGCCATGAACTGGGAGATCACCAGGCCGCGGTTGAAATAGGCCGCATAACCATCCCGCTTGCCACCGGCCAACGTGGCCCAGGGGGTCCAGGTGCTGCGCTCCTTCACCAGCGGTTTGAGTTGGTCGCCGTCTTTCACGATTGGGGTAACGCGGTAGCGCACCGTGTCGCCCAGATTCACGTCATGGTCCGTCCACCACAGCCGCTGCAAGGGCCACTCGGTCGAAGGCCGGTGTTCGCCCGGTTGCGGCTTGTCAGCCTTGAAACCCATTCGGTTGTCGAGCACCTCTGTCTGGACCGAACCATCGGCCAGCTTCCGTTCCCGGTCGATCGCGAAGCCAAGGCATCCCGGAATCGGCGCCGCCACGCGCCAGAACAGCAGCGCATCGTCGCAATTGACAAGCAGGTTGGTCTTCACCGGCATGATGGTTCTCCCCTGTGTGGCGCGCGCCTTGGCGGCGTGGCGCAAGCAACGGGAACACAGTTTTGCCGAAAAATGTGACACGCGCAATCGCGAAGCCACGGGGCAACTCATAGCTATTTATTCAATAGCTACTTGCGCTTTCAAATAAAGCGCTAGATCCTGTTGAAGCCTGTCACCGCCCGCGCCGCCCGGCGGCCTTGCGCGACAAGGGGCTGGGGTGGGTGCGGGCGGCGTGGTCGTCGGCTTGCAGAGCGGCCAACAGGCGGATCAGGCCCTGGTTAAGGCTGTCTTGTTCGGCGGGACTGAGGGCGGCCAGAAGGCGGTGTTCGTTGGCCACGTGCTCGGTCACCACGCGGTCGATCAGCGCCAAGCCTTCAGGGCTCAAGGCCACCAACTGGCTGCGGGCGTCGGCCGGGTTGCCCTGGCGTTGCACCCACCCGGCGGCTTCCAGGCGTTGCAGGCGGTGCGTCATGGTGCCCGAGCTGACCATCATGGACGAGAACAGCGCCGTGGGCGTCAGGGCATAGGGCGCGCCCGAGCGGCGCAGGGTGGCCAGCACGTCAAATTCCCATCGGCCCAGGCCATGGGCGGCAAACACGGGCTCCAGGCCGCGCTGCAACAGCAACTCGCAGCGCTTGATGCGCCCGATCAGGCTCATGGGGCTGGTGTCCAGGTCAGGGCGCTCGCGCTGCCATTGGGCCAGGATGGCGTCGACCGCGTCCCCCTCCGCGGCGATGGGTTGTGGGTCGGGCGGTGGGGCTTTGGGCATGGGAAACGGGCACTTATCTCGAAATCAAGATGATAATGTCGATCAATTATCTTGATTTCAAAACAACATGACACCATCGCCTGCCCCAAACCATCGCCCTGAATCCGCCTGGCGCGATGTGCTGCTGACCGCGCTGGCACCGATGGTCTGGGGTTCCACCTACCTGGTGACCACGCAATGGCTGCCGCCCGACCGGCCCTGGACGGCGGCCTGCCTGCGAGCGCTGCCAGCCGGGTTGTTGCTGGTGCTGGCCACTCGGCACGGGCCACAGCGGACACAGTGGAGGCGCTTGCTGATGCTGTCGGCATTGAACATCGGCGCCTTCCAAGCGTTGTTGTTCATGGCCGCGTATCGGCTGCCGGGCGGGCTGGCGGCGGTGCTGGGGGCACTGGCTCCGCTGTTTGTGCTGGCGCTGGGTTGGGCGTGGGACGGCTTGCGGCCCCGTTCGGCCACGCTGGCTGCGGCGCTGCTGGGGGTGGTGGGCACGGCCTTGCTGCTGCTGTCGCCGCAGTCGCGCTGGGATGGATGGGGCGTGCTGGCGGCGCTGGGGGGCATGGTCAGCATGTCCAGCGGCACCTATTTCACCCGCAAGTGGCAATTGGACATGCCGGTGCTGGCGTTGACGGGCTGGCAGTTGCTACTGGGCGGGCTGATGTTGGTGCCCGCCGCACTGGCACTGGATGCGCCCTTGCCCGTGCTGCAACCCACACAGCTGGCGGCATATGGCTACCTGAGCCTGGTGGGGGCGATGCTGTCGTACGCGCTGTGGTTCCGCGGGGTGGTGCGACTGCCCTCGGTGGCGGTGGCGTCGCTGGGGCTGTTGAGCCCGCTGTGCGCGGTGCTGCTGGGCTGGGTGGTGCTGGGGCAGGCGTTTGGACCCACCGGTCTGCTGGGCATGGCCCTGGTGCTGGGCAGCGTGCTGGCGGTGCAGCTCAGCAGTCGGCGGTAGTGCATCAATGTCCTGAATTGATCGGTTCTGGTCCGTTGCCGAGCGGCGCTGTCAGAGCAAAACCCGAAAAATCAACCCCATGTTCCACCCACCATGAGGTCTGAAAATGTCTGCCACCGCCCTGATCGTGATCGACGTGCAAGAGTCCTTCCGCCACCGCCCCTATTCCACCGAGGCCGACATTCCCGCCTACCTGGCGGCCCAGAACGCCCTGATTGCGGGCTGCGTGGCCGCCGGGGTGCCGGTGGTGCGCGTGTTCCACACCGACGGCCCTGACGAACCCGGCAACCCCTTCGCCCCCGCCAGCGGCCTGGTGCGCCCGCTGGAAGGGCTGATCAACTTTGACGCCGCCGCCACCTTCACCAAACACCGCCACAGCGCCTTGGTGGGCACGGGGCTGGACGTGTGGCTGACGCAGCGCGGCATTGGGCGGCTGATCGTCAGCGGCATCCGCACCGAGCAGTGCTGCGAAACCACCACCCGCCACGCCTCCGACCTGGGCTGGACGGTGGACTACGTGACCGACGCCACCCTCACCTTCGACATGGTGCAGCCCGACGGCCAGGTGCTTTGCGCCGCCGACATCAAGACCCGCACCGCCACCGTGCTGGCCGGTCGCTTTGCCACACTGTGCACGGTGGAACAGGCGCTGGCCCGCGCCCAGGACGCCGCATGAGCACGCCCGCCGCCCCCCGTTTCCAGGTGGTGCTGCTGGCCTTTGACCAGATGGAGGCGCTGGACTTTGCCGGGCCGTTCGAGGTGTTCACCACCGCGGCCCGGGTGGCGGCCCGCATGCAGGCCGAGGCGGGCCAACCGGCCCACCCGGCCCCGCTGTTCGGCGTGACCACCGTGGCCCACAGCCTGAGCCCGGTGACCGCCCGAGCGGGCCTGCGGGTGCTGCCCGACCTGGACTTTGCCACCCACCTCGCCCAAGGCCCGCGCGTGGACCTGCTGGTGGTGCCCGGCGGCGTGGTGGACGCCGCCGTGGCCTGCCCGCACACCCTGGACTGGGTGCGCCGCGTGCATGCGGCAGCGCCCTTCACCGCGTCGGTGTGCACGGGGGCCTTCATCCTGGCCGCCGCCGGGGTGCTGCAAGGCAAGGTCACCACCCACTGGGAAGACCAGGCCGAGCTGCGCCAGCGTTTTCCCGCGCTGGAGGTGGTGGGCGGCGTGCAGTGGGTGGACCAGGGCCGCGTCATCACCTCGGCCGGCATCAGCGCAGGCATGGGCATGAGCCTGCACCGCGTGGCCACGTTGGCCCAATCGGCCCAGTTGGTCGGACTGGACGGTTTGGCCCTGGCCCAGCGCACCGCCCGCCAAATGGAGTACGGTTGGCAGCCCCAACCGTGAACGAACCGAAACACCCCGCTTGAACATGCCACCCTCGTCTGCCCCTGCCGTGTCTGCCGCCCCCTCGTCCACTTCGCCTGCATCGTCCGCATCCCCCGCATCCCCCGCGTCCGCGGCGTCCATGTCCCTGCGCCAGTGGCTGATGGCCCTGGCGGTGGTGGGCATCTGGGGGCTGAACTTCGTGGTCATCAAGGTGGGGCTGAAAGGGGGCATTCCGCCATTTTTGCTGGGGGCCTTGCGCTTCGGGCTGGTGCTGTTCCCGGCGGTGTTGTGGGTGCCGCGCCCGCGGGTGGACTGGCACTGGCTGGTGGCCTATGGGCTCACCATCAGCCTGGGCCAGTTTGCCCTGCTGTTCTGGGCCATGGCGGTGGGCATGCCGGCGGGGCTGGCCTCGCTGGTGTTGCAGGTGCAGGTGGTGTTCACGCTGGGCTTGTCGCTGCTGATCTGGCCCGAACGCCTGCACGCCACCAACGTGCTGGGGCTGCTGACGGCGGGCCTGGGCCTGTGGTGGCTGGGCAGCCACAGCCTGGGGGCCAGCGGGGGCAGCCAGATGAGCCTGCCCGGCCTGTTGCTCACCCTGGGCGCGGCCTTCAGCTGGGCCTGCGGCAACGTCATCAGCAAACGCATGGCCACGCCCGACCTGCTGGGCGTGGTGGTGTGGAGCGCGGCGGTGCCGGTGCTGCCGTTCCTGGCGCTGTCGTGGGTGTTTGAAGGACCCGAGCGCATGGCCGCCGCCTGGGCCGGACTGGGCTGGGGCACCGTGGGGGCGGTGGCCTACCTGGCCTATGCCGCCACCGTGCTGGGCTACACGCTGTGGGGTTCGCTGCTGTCGCGCCTGCCCACGTCCACGGTGGCCCCGCTGCCGCTGCTGGTGCCGGTGGTGGGCCTGAGCAGCGCCTGGCTGCTGTTGGGCGAGGACCTGTCGGCCATGCAGCTGGCGGGCGCGGCCACCATCCTGGCCGGGTTGGCCGTGCACACCTTCGGACGCCGGGTGCTGGCCCGCTGGAGGGGCGCGTGATCCACGTCCATTTTGTGCTGCTGCCCGGCAGCCTGGTGCTGGACTGGGCCGGCCCCGCCGAAGTGCTGCGCGTGGCCAACCGCTGCCTGCAAGCCCAGGGCCAGGCCGCGCTGTTTGACCTGCACTTTGTGGGGCCAGAGGCGCAAGCGGTGTCGTCGGTGGGGGCCCAGGTGTGCGGCCTGGAGCCGCTGCCCGACCTGTCCACCCCCCACGCCCCGGCGGACGTGCACTGGGTGGTGGTGGTGGGCCAGCCCGGCAACCGGGTGGACCTGTCCACCCCCGCCATGCGTGCCGCCTTGCACTGGCTGCGCGGGCTGCGGCTGCACACCGGGCAGGTGGAGCTGCTGTGCGTGTGCGCGGGGGCCATCATCGCCGCCGAGGCCGGGCTGCTGACCGGGCGGCAGGCCACCACCCACCACCAGCACCTGGACGAGCTGCGGCAGGTGGACCCACGCTGCCAGGTGCAAACCAACCGGGTGTTCGTGACCGACGGCCCGGTGTGCAGCAGCGCGGGCGTGACCACGGGCATCGACCTGTTCCTGCACCGCGTGGGCGGTGTGTGCGGGCCGGCACTGGCCGCCGCCGTGGCCCAGACCCTGGTGGTGGCGCTGCGCCGGGGGCCGCAAGACCCCGAGTTGTCGCCCTTCCTGAACCACCGCCACCACCTGCAACCCATGGTGCACCGGGTGCAGGACGCGGTGAGCCAGGCCCCCCGCACCGACTGGACCCTGCCCCGCCTGGCCGAAGTGGCCTGCACCTCGCCGCGCCACCTCACACGGCTGTTCATGGGCCACGCGGGCATTGCCCCGCAGCAGTACGTGCGGCAGATTCGGTTGGCGGTGGCGCAATCGGCCTTGCGCAGCGGTTTGAACGTGGGGCAGGCCGCCGACTTGGCAGGCTTCAGCTCCGACACGCAGTTGCGCCGGGCCTGGCATCAGGCCGGGTTGGCGGGCACGCCCTCGGCGGCCAGCGTCAGCCCGCCTGCTGGCTGAGCTCCACCAGGCGGTCTTTGACCACGTTCACGTCCAGCGCGTCGGGGGCCTGGCGAACGTAGGCACGCAAATCGTCAATGGCTTCGGCGGTGTGGCCCAGTTCGGCGCGCACCAGCCCGCGGTCGCGCAGTTCGTCGGCCACGTCGGGCAGCAACACCACCAAGCGCTCTTGCACGGCCAGCATGCGTGGCCAGTCTTCCGCCGTGCGGTGGATTTCCTTCAGGTTGCGCAGCATGCGCGCCACGATGTCACGCCCCGGGCAGGGTTGCAGGTACAGGCCCAGCGGCACCTCGAAATCGCCCACCAGCCCTTGCGCCTGCTGAAAGGGCTCCAGGCGCTCCAGCAGGTCTTCACGGCTGAGGGATTGGCCCGACAACGGGTCCACCACCACCTGCCCCTGGGGCAAGGCCACCTTCACCAGAAAGTGCCCCGGAAAACCCACCCCGTGGGCCTTGAGCTTGAGGCCCTGGGCCAGTTCCAACCACAACACGGCCAGGCTGACCGGGATGCCCCGGCGGGTGCGCAGCACCACGTTCAAATGGCTGTTGTCGGGGTCGTGAAAATGGTTGGCGTTGCCCGCAAACCCCAGGTCGCGGAAGAAAAAACGGTTGAGCTGTTGCAGCCGTTGCAGGGCCGAGGCATCGGCGTTGACGCGGCGGCGCAGGCGGGCCAGCAGTTGGTCCACCTCGCCCAGTACCTGTTGAACGTCCAGGTCAGGGTATTCGTCCTGCGCCAGGCTGGCGGCGGCCTCCAGCAGCGGAAACTGGTCGTCGTCCTGGGTCAGCGTGGCAAAGTAGCCCAGGGCGGTGGGCGGAGCAAACAAGAAAGACATGGCGGCACGTTACCCCATCTGCCGTCACACCGCACGGCGCAGCAAAGATCGCCACTGCAAGCCTGCGGCCACCAGCGCCCCCAGGTACACCACCGCAGCCCCGGCCACCACCGCGGCCAGCAGCAAGGTGCGCTGCAACTTGGCCTGGCCCATGCCCAGCCAATCGATCTGCTGGGCACACACCATCAGGCCGATGGCCAGCAGCGCACTGCCCGCCACCACCTGCAAGATGAACCGGCCCCAACCCGGCTGGGGCTGGAACGAGCCGCGGCGGATCAACCCCACCAGCAGCCACCCGGCGTTGACCATGGCCCCCAGCCCGATGGACAGGGCCAACCCCGCATGCGCCAGCTGGGGCACAAACACCAGGTTCATGAGCTGGGTGAGCACCAGCACCACCACCGCAATGCGCACGGGGGTCTTGATGTCCTGGCGGGCGTAGTAGCCCGGGGCCAGCACCTTGATGGCCACCAGGCCCAGCAGGCCCACGCCGTAACCGGCCAGGGCCGTGGCGGTCTGCTGCACGTCTTCGGGCTTGAAGGCGCCATGGTGGTACAGCACGGCCACCAGGGGCTGGGCAAACGTCAGCAAGGCCACGGCACAGGGCACGGCCAGCACCACCACCAGGCGCAAGCCCCAGTCCAGCAGGTGGCTGTAGCGCTGCGTGTCGTCGGCGGAGCGTGCCGCCGACAACTGAGGCAGCAGCACCGAGCCCAGGGCCACGCCCAGCATGGCGGTGGGAAATTCCATCAGCAAATCGGCATACGACAGCCAGCTGACGCTGCCCGGCGCAAGGTGCGACGCAATTTGCGTGTTGATGAGCAGCGACACCTGCGCCACGCTCACCCCCAGCAGCGCGGGCAGCATGAGGCGGGTCACCCGCCGGGTGCCGGGGTGCTGCCATGCGGCCACCAACGCTGCCCAGCGCAGCGATGGCCGGGGCAACAGGCCCAGGCGAAGCAGCACCGGAATCTGCACGCCCAACTGCAACAACCCGCCCATCATGACGCCTGCGGCCATGGCGTAAATGGGCTCCACACCCTGGGCCTTCAGCCAGGGGGCGCCCCACCAGGCGGCGGCGATCATGCTGAGGTTGAGCAGCACCGGCGTGGCGGCAGGCACGGCAAACCGCTTCCAGGTGTTGAGGATGCCGGCGGACAAGGCCACCAGCGACATGAAGCCGATGTAGGGAAACATCCAGCGCGTCATCAGCACCGCGGCGTCATAACCCTGCGGGTTTTGCTGCAGGCCGCTGGCCATGGCCCACACCAGCCAGGGCGAGCCCGCCACACCCACCACACAGGTGGCCAGCAGCGCCCACACCAGCACGGTGGCGATCTGGTCGATCAGCAACTTGGTGGCCGCTTCGCCCTCTTTTTCCTTCATGCCCGCCAGCACGGGCACAAAAGCCTGGCTGAACGCGCCTTCGGCAAACAGGCGGCGCAGCATGTTGGGGATGCGGAAGGCGACGTTGAAGGCGTCGGTCATGGGACCGGCACCGAACATCGCCGCCATGAGCAGTTGGCGCACCAGCCCCGTGACGCGCGAGGCCAGGGTGAGCAGCGAGATGGTGGAGGCGGCTTTGAACAGGTTCACACGGCCAGTGTACGGGAGGTTACAATCGCGGGATTTGCTGGCAACATCCCCAAACCCACAAGGACATTGAATCATGGCAACCAAGCCGAAGAAAAAGAACCCCCGCCTGGCCTCCGGTCGCAAACGCGCCCGCCAGGACGTCAAACTGAACGCCGCCAACACCTCGCTGCGTTCCAAGTACCGCACGTTCGTGAAGAACGTTGAAAAAGCCGTCGCCTCTGGCGACAAGGCCAAGGCCACCGAAGCCTTCGCCAAGATGCAATCCGTGGTGGACGCCGTTGCCGACAAGGGCATCTTCCACAAGAACAAGGCCGCTCGCGACAAGAGCCGCCTGAGCGCTCAGGTCAAAGCCCTGAACCTCGCAGCTGCCGCTGCCTAAACAGGCCACCCCGGCGCAGCAGCCTGCTGTCTGCGCCACTCAGCCCGGTGGGGGCTGGTGCAAGCCAACCCACACCGCCGTTTGAAACGGTGCGCTGCCAGCAAAAAAAGAGAAACCGCCTTGGCGCAAGCCCTGGCGGTTTTTTCGTGGGCGCTTCGCGGTGAGCGCGAGGCACAGGGAAACGTGGGGAAGAAGGAAGGTCAGGCCTTGGAGGCGTCTTTGGGAGCGTCGGGCAGCAGACAGCCCTCGGACACCTGAAGGTCGTTGTCGCGGGCGAAGTTCATGCAGAAGTCCCAGGCCATGGGCTCGAAATCGCGCAGGTCGCGGTGCACGATGACCACCTTGATGCCGTTGATCACCGTGGGCACACACCAGGGCGAATAGGAGATGTGGCTGCCCGGGCGCGAACCCCCGGGACGGAATTGGCTCATCACGCCCGCCAGACGTTCGGCCCAATCGGAGGGACGGAAGGTGCGGCCACTTTTCGTGACCCCCTGAATGAACACCTGCTTGGAAGTGCTGGAGACCA
>DASUON010000075.1:0-6474 GCA_036276615.1 Burkholderiaceae bacterium | reverse complement strand
CCAGAAAGCCAGGCCAAACATGATGGCCAAGGTCGATATTGTTGGCATGTAGGCAAATGCGCCAAACGGCCAGTAAAAAACCTCCCCTGTACTGGCCAATGACAATGTCAGAGTAATAGGGAGTGCGACAATCAATACCCGAGCATGTCGATGAATTTGGGAGTTGTTGAATGCAAAGAATGGCAATGCAATGCTGCTCAGCAAACCTGTCCATGTGATGAATAGGGCTGCGGTTGTCAGTTGAAAGTGGGTTGCATTGACAATGGTTGAATACACGAAAATAATGGCTTCCGAAAAAGGTCTCGGTGACCAATGTGTGATGCGGTAGGCAAGGAACTCTAGCCCCCTGTCTCTATATTGGGTTAAAGTGCTGTATTCATCGGTTCGCCAAGTTCCCGTGCCAATGAGCCCAAAATACAGTGCGATGACAATGACGTGAGTGATGGCCAGGAATTTGAGCGCCGGAAGATGGCCATTTTGTGGGGCTGTCATTGGTTTGACGGGCAATTTTGGTTGAGGCGGATGATGCAACCACATTTCGATGAAGCAAGGCGGCGCAACATGAGCCGGAAATAGCCCACGTTTTCCTGAATCTTGGGTTCGGAAATGGTGTCGTGCAGGCGGTAGAAAACTTCGGCTGTTTTACGCTGGAGGAAGTGGTCGCTGGAGCGGTCAATGCGCTTGGTCGGCACCACATCTGCACCGTCTTGCCACTTTTGGGTTTCCAGTCCGGCGAACAGCGCTGACTCTTTGCCGACGGTTTCTTTTTCATTGAAAACTGGAACCACCAGCGAAATTTTCATGATTCACTCTCCCTGAACACCACATATTTTGAATAGATGAACCCGCACACCAAACTGATGATGGAAAACGCCACGAGCGTGACCAGCGGCGGCAGCGCCAGTTGGTCAGAAGCCCAGCCAGTGAGCACACTCAGCGCGCCCATGACACCCACAAAAGCCACGTAGCGCCCTGTGCTGGCCTGAGCCTTGAATGTGAAACGAGCGTTGACGACAAAGGAAAAACTCACGGCAACGCCAAATGCAATCAGGTTGGCAATGGCCTGGCTGGCTGAAGTGAGCGTCAACACGGCGCTGAATACAGCCCAGTGGAGCAATGTATTGAGCACTCCGACCGACAGGTAGCGGGAAAACTGCTTGAACATTTTGTCTCTGACAGCACCAAGGTGTCACTGGAGCCCCAGAAGCATCTCCCGCGTCAGCAGCAGCACCTGGTCATCCCCCGCGCTGGTGCTCAGCCACACGGGTGCCAGTTGCGGAAACGCGGCTTCGAAAAACGCCCGTTCGTGGCCGATTTCCAGCACCAGCACACCTTGCGGGTTCAGGTGCCGGGCGGCACCGGCCAGGAAGGGGCGGATGAAGTCCATGCCGTCGCCCGAACTGGCGGGGCCCAGGTTGCCGCTGAGGGCCATGTCGGGCTCGGCGCGGAACTCAGGGGGCAGGGCGGCCATGCTGTCGGCGTTGACGTAGGGCGGGTTGCACAGCACCAGGTCGAAGGTGGCCGGGGCGTTGGCCTCGCCTTCAAACGCGGCCCAGCCATCAGACGGCACCAGGGTGATGCGCTCGTTCAGCCCGTGTTTGTCCACGTTGATGCGGGCCACGGCCAGGGCGTCGGTGCTCAGGTCGGCGCCGGTCACGGCCACGTCGGGCCAGGCCAGGGCGGCCAGCACGGCCAGGCTGCCGTTGCCGGTGCACATGTCCAGCACGGTGCGGGTCTGGTCGCTCAGCCAGAGGTCAATGCTGCCCTCGGCCAGCACCTCGGCAATGAGGCTGCGGGGCACGATGGCGCGTTCGTCCACGTAAAACGGCACGCCTTGCAGCCAGGCCTCGCGGGTGAGGTAGGCGGCGGGTTTGCGGGTGGCAATGCGCTGTTCAAAAAGTGTAGCTGCTTGCGCTTTCTCTGAAAGCGACACAGCCCGAAAACGTTGTGAATCTGGCTGCTGTGCGGGATCGTCCAACGGGGTGTCCAGCGGCAGGCCCAGGCTCCACAGGGTGAGCCAGGCGGCTTCGTCAAAGGCGTTGGTGGTGCCGTGGCCAAAGGCCACGCCGGCGTCGGTCAGTTGACGGGCGCCGGATTCAATCAGTTCGATCAGGGTCATGGATGTGAGGTGCTTCGGACCCGGATTGGACCAGATAATCCCGCCCCATGTCTTTGACCGTCTTGCCGCCCCAGCCCCCCGCCTTGCGCATCACCTTCCCCGAGAACCTGCCCGTCAGCGCCCGGCGCGACGAGATCATGGCCACCTTGGCGGCGCACCAGGTCACCATCGTCTGTGGTGAAACCGGTTCGGGCAAAACCACGCAGCTGCCCAAGATGGCGCTGGCCCTGGGCCGGGCGCAACGGGTGCAGGTGCCGGGCAAGGATGGCAAGCTGCGCTGGCAAGGGCCGGTGATTGGCCACACCCAGCCCCGGCGCATTGCGGCCACCAGTGTGGCCCAGCGCATTGCCGACGAGCTGGACACCCCGCTGGGTGAGGTGGTGGGCTACAAGGTGCGCTTCAACGACCGCCTCACGCCCGGCGCCCGCGTCAAGCTGATGACCGACGGCATCTTGCTGGCCGAAACCCAGACCGACCCGCTGCTGCGCGGTTACGACACCCTCATCATCGACGAGGCGCACGAGCGCAGCCTCAACATCGACTTTCTGCTGGGCTTTCTGCGCCAGCTGCTGCCCAAGCGGCCCGACCTCAAGCTCATCGTCACCTCGGCCACCATCGACGCCGAGCGCTTCGCCACCTACTTTGCCGACGCCAAGGGCCAGCCCGCGCCGGTGCTGATGGTGTCGGGCCGCACCTTCCCGGTGGAGGTGCGCTACCGGCCCTTTAACGCCGGTTCCAATGATGGTGAAAGCGCAGCCAAAAACGATAGCAAAGAACCCAGCAAGAACAAGCGCGGGGAGCGAAAAGACCTGAATGACGCCATTGCCGACGCGGCGGACGAACTCTGGCGCGGCGGCGCGGTGGCGGGGGACATCCTCATCTTCCTGCCCGGCGAGCGCGAAATCCGCGAGGCCGCGGACCACCTGACCAAACACCTCAGCCACCACCCCGTGCTGCGCCACACCGAGGTGCTGCCGCTGTTTGCCCGCCTGAGCCAGGCCGAGCAGGAGCGGGTGTTCCACCCCAAGGGCCAGCGGCGCATCGTGCTGGCCACCAACGTGGCCGAAACCTCGCTGACCGTGCCCGGCATCCGCTACGTGATTGACGTGGGCACCGCCCGCGTCAAACGCTACAGCCTGCGCCAGAAGGTGGAGCAGTTGCTGGTGGAGCCCATCAGCCAGGCGGCGGCCAACCAACGCTCGGGCCGTTGCGGGCGCGTGGCCGACGGCATTTGCATCCGTCTGTACGACGAGGCCGATTTCAATGGCCGCCCCAAGTTCACCGACCCGGAAATTCTGCGCAGCTCGCTGGCCGGCGTGATCCTGCGCATGAAAACCCTGCACCTGCACGGCGACAGCGGCGGGGTGGAAGACTTTCCCTTCATCGAGCCGCCCAGCCGCCGCGCCTTTGCCGACGGCTACGCCCTGCTGCAAGAGCTGGGCGGGGTGGACGAGCGCCTGCAACTCACCGACGTGGGCCGCCAACTGGCCCACCTGCCGCTGGACCCGCGCGTGGGCCGCATGATCCTGGCCGCCCACGAGCGCGGCGCACTGGCCGAGGTGCTGGTGATTGCCAGCGCGCTGAGCCTGCAAGACGTGCGCGACCGCCCCATCGACCGCCAGGCCGCCGCCCAACAAGCCCACGCCAAATGGGACGACGAAAAGAGCGAATTCAGCGGCACCCTGCGCCTGTGGAACTGGCTGGAGGGCCTGCGCGGACACAAGGCGGGCCAAGTGCCGGATGAAGACGCCCCCGCCCAGCCCACCCACAAACTCAGCCACCGCCAGCAAGAGCAGGCGCTGAAAGACGCCTTCATCCACGTGCGCCGCGTGCGCGAGTGGCGCGACATCCACACCCAGCTGCACACCGTGGTGGCCGAGCACCGCTGGACCCTCAACACCCAGCCCGCCGGGTACGAGGTCCTGCACAAAAGCATGCTGGCCGGGTTGCTGGGCAACGTGGGCTGCAAAAGCGACGACCAGGACCACTACAACGGCGCCCGCGGCATCAAGTTCCACCGCCACCCCGGGGCCAACCTCAGCAAGAAGCCGGGCCGCTGGATCGTGGCCGCCGAGCTGGTGGAAACCACCCGCCTGTTTGGCCGCGGGCTGGCCAACATCGAACCCCAGTGGCTGGAGGAGGTGGGCGGCCACTTGCTCAACCGCCAAACGTCCGACCCGCAGTGGGACAAACGCAGCGCCCAGGTCATTGCCCACGAGCGGGCCACGCTGTACGGCCTGCAGGTGTACCAGGGGCGGCGCGTCAGCTTCGGGCGGCTGGACCCGGCGGAGGCCCGGCGCATCTTCATCCGCAGCGCGCTGGTGGAAGGCGCGGTGCCCGACGACTGGCCGCAGAAGCTGCCTTTCTGGTCGGCCAACCAAAGGCTGATTCGGCAGGTGCAGGAGCTGGAACACAAGGCCCGCCGCCAAGACGTGCTGGTGGACGAAGAACTCATCTTCGCCTACTACAACCAGCACATCCCCGCCGATGTGTGCACCGGCGCGGCCTTCGAGCGCTGGTACGGCCAGGCCGTGAAGCAAACGCCCAAACTGCTGCAACTCACCAAGGACGAGCTGATGCGGCACGAGGCCGCAGGCATCACCACCCAAGCCTTTCCCAAGGTCATTCGGCTGGGCGGGGTGGACTGCGCCGCCAGCTACCTGCACGAGCCTGGCGACGCCAAGGACGGCCTCAGCGTCACCGTGCCGCTGTTCGTGCTGAACCAGGTGAGTGAAGACCGCACCGAATGGCTGGTGCCCGGCATGCTGAAAGACAAGGTGCTGGCCCTGCTCAAAACCCTGCACCAGCGTCCAAGGTCGCGCCTGGTGCCGCTGCCCGACACCGCCAGCCGCTTTGCCGATGCACTCACCGGCGCGGAAGCCTTCGGCCATGGCAACCTGATGGACGCGCTGCTGAAACTGGTGCGCGAGGCCACGCAGCTCGACATCAAACGCGCCGACATCAAGGCCGACATGCTCAGCCCCCACCACCTCATGCACATCCGCGTGGTGGACGAACATGGCCGCCAACTGGGCGCAGGCCGCAGCCTCGCCGCGCTCAAGGGCGAACTGGGCACCAAGGCCCGCGGTGCCTTCCAGGCGCTGGCCGCGCTCAAGCTCAGCCCCCAGGATGAAGGTAAAAAAGAGCCTCCAGCGCTTTCAAATGAAGCGCAAGCAGCTATCAAAAAAGGTGCAAACGCTGCGCCAGCGGCTTCGCCTGCCTCAGCCGGTTCAGCCGCGTCCAAGGCACCCGCGCCCAGCGTGGCCGGGGTCAAACACACCACCTGGGCCTTTGGCGAGCTGCCCGAGCTGATGGAAATCAAAAAAGGCGGGCAGACCCTCATCGGGTTTCCGGCCCTCATCGACCAGGGCGATGGCGTCACCATCGAGGTGTTTGACGAGCCCGAACTGGCCGCCGCCAAACACCGCGCCGGCCTGCGCCGCCTGTTTGCGCTGCACATCAAGGACGCCCTCAAGTACCTGGAAAAAAACCTGCCCGGCCTGCAACCAATGGGCGTGGCCTTCATGGGCCTGGGCACGTCAGACGACCTCAAAACCCTGCTGCTGGACCTGGCGCTGGACCGCGCCTTCCTGCAAGACCCGCTGCCCACCGACGCCAACAGCTTCAACGCCCGCGTGGCCGAAGGCCGGGGTCGCCTGACGCTGATCGCCAACGAAGTGGCCCGCCTGTGCGGCACCATCCTCACCGAACACACCGCCGCCCAGCGCAAGCTGAAAGACAGCAAACCCGCCGCCGACGTGGCCACCGACGTGCAGCAGCAACTGGCCCGGCTGGTCACCAAACGCTTCCTGCTGGACACCCCCTGGGCCCAACTGCAACACCTGCCGCGCTACCTGAAAGGCGTGCAACTGCGCCTGGACAAACTGCGCGCCGACCCCGCCCGCGACGCCGCCAAGCTGGCCGAACTGAAACCCCAGGATCAACGCTACTGGCGCCTGGTGGCCGAGCGCAAAGGCCAGGTGGACGACCGCATGGCCGAATTCCGCTGGCTGCTGGAAGAACTGCGCATCAGCTTCTTCGCGCAGGAACTGCGCACGCCCCAGCCCGTGAGCGTGAAACGGCTGGACAAGGCTTGGGCGCAGTTGAATCAGTGAGGTGGACTGCCGCCCCCGCCTTTTATGATGGGCCTACCGGCGACCCATGGCCACGTTGCGCGCGGGCCTTGTCCTGACACCCGAACACGGGCTTTGGAATGCCTGTTTTCGACGGAGGAAGTTTGAATGACCCCCACGATTTCACCCCACAAAGCCAACCGGATTCGCTCGGTCACCATCGAGGGCTTTCGCAGCCTGAAAAACATCCAGAACCTGGAGCTGCCTCAGCTGACCGTTCTG